>JBOIFZ010000214.1:0-2077 GCA_050741735.1 Burkholderiales bacterium | reverse complement strand
CCCGGTTCATCACGGCGGCTCCTCCTTTTGGTTGGGTCCCTCGCTCTTCTTATAGAGGACAATCGGCAAACTTGCCAGTGGAGAAAAGCCGGACACTTGCGGGGCAGGGACTCACGGCGCGCCGTGCGGATTGCAGACCGGGCAGAAACCCCGAATCGAGATCGGTATTGCGGTGAGCGGCGGTTCAGTTCACAACGATCGTGATGGTCTGCTGCGGGCCATGCCAGGCAAGACGCAAGGTCACTGCCTGCATGATTTTCTCGAAACCGTCTTCCGACTGCGAGACGGTTTTGTGCGGCGCCGCACTGACGCTGGCCGGTTCGCCCGTAGTGAGCGTCACTTTGCCGCCAAGCACCCGGTCTTCCAGCGTGAATGACCTGATGCCTTCCCAGTTGAACGCCTGCCCGAAGCCCCCGGGCACTTCGCCGTTCACGACATAGCGGCCGAGGAAGCCGTCGCAGCTCGGCATGGCCAGGTTGATCTCGGTCTCGAAGCCCGCCGATTCACGCTCCAGCCGGTACTCGACAGTCAGCGCGTTACCTTTGACCGAGATCTTTTTGGTCAACCCGGGCCCGGCCAGTTCGACGGCCTTCGCGCTTACTGCGCGCAGTGCGTAGCGAATCGGTTGCGGCTGATCCTTGATCCGGTCGATGAACATCGCGCGGGGGTATGCGTCCGGCGTCAGGTCTTCCGGAGAAACCGGATGCTTGAAGTTGACGCGGTCGTGAGCGGAGGCAATGCGGTCTCCGGAATGTCCGCCATCGCCACCCTCGCGGATCTTGCGGTAGTAATGTTCCGCACGGCTCGCCAGCGTGTCGCCGAAGTTCTGGCGCAGCGCGTACAAATCGAGCTCGTGGATCGCGCCGAGGCCGTCGTCGCGAACCACCGCCTGCAGTTTGCCGCTGTTCAGGAAGATCTCGTCGTGGCCGTCCAAATCCAGGTCGAACACCGTTTCCTTGCGCGGGGATGCCTTGTCGAGAAGCGCCTCGAGCTCGACGATCGCACTCCACACCGAACGGCGCAGGTGCGGCAGATAAATTCCGCCGAACAGGCCGTGCCAGTATGGGTCGTTCGACTGCGTCAGGTGCAGGAGCTCGCGCATGCGCGGCGTCGCCTTTCGGCCCAGTGCGGCAACGCGGCCGGAAACCTGCAGCATGCGCTTGTGCATCCAGTTGGACTCGGCATAGCGCGAGATGAAGTTGCGCCAGATGCCGCCGCGCAGGAAGGGCTTGCTGCTGTCGTAGCGGTTCTGGTCCTTCTCCTGTTTCACCAGCGCGGCGAATGCGTCCGCCCTGTCCGCGTCCAGCGTCCACTCGTTCATCTCGATGTAGGAGGTGGCGGGCAGGTACACCACGCCACGCGTGCGCTGCTGTTTTTTGAAGTCGCGGTAGAGCATCGCTTCGATCAGCGGCGAGGCCAGTACGCCTTCGATGAACAGCTTCAGCCACTCCTTCTCGTACACCCATTGGTAGGTTTCGGGCCAGATGCCGAGCTTCTCGATGTCGTCGAAGTAGATTGCGGCGGCCGCGCCGTCTTCGGTGGCGCGCGATTCGAGATATTGGATCGCCTCGGGGGCGGTGGAAAAAGGTATCCGGTAGCGCAGCGCCTCGGAGATCGGGAACAGATCGAGGCGAATGCCGCCTTCCTCCGTGCTGAAGTAGCCAGTCAGCTCGCCGGAATTCTTGCCGGCGCAGAGGAAATGGTAGTCATCCACGGTGACGTAGCGGATGCCGGAGTCGGCGAGCGACGGGCCGACCCCCGATTCCCACACCCGCTCGGTGAGCCAGGCGCCGCTCGGTCGTTGCCCGAAGGCCGCTTCGAGGCGATCGGACAACGCAACAAGCTGAGAGCGGCGGTCGCGCTCGGGAATGGAAGCGAGCACCGGTTCGGTGTCGCCGCCGCCGAACATCTCGACCTGGCCGCGCGCCACCATCTCGCGCAGCTTTTTCATGTCCTCCGGGAAATGCTCCAGCAGGTAGCCCAGCAGCCAGCCGCTGAAGTGCACCGACAACTTGAAGTCCGGATAGCGATGGACGGTTTCGATGAAAGGCTTGTAGCAACGCGCATGCGCGTCGTT
>JBOIFZ010000213.1:0-2611 GCA_050741735.1 Burkholderiales bacterium | reverse complement strand
TAGAAATAACCTTCCTTTTTGCGCAGTTCCATCGACGCTTCCGAGGTCTGGTCGTCCATTCGCGTTGCGCCGCGTTCGGTGATCCGGGTAATCGCCGTCTCGGCGATAATGTCTTCGGCGTTTGCGGCGGTGGACTCGACCGGGCAGGTGCAGGTCATGTCGCCGACGGTGCGGAAACGCACAGAAAGCGTTTCCACCACCTCGCCGGATTTGGGTTGCACAAGTTCGGACAGCGGCAACAGGCCGCCGGGTTTGCGGATCACTTCGCGCCGGTGCGCGTAGTAGATCGACGGCACTGCAAGCTTTTCGCGCTGGATATATTGCCAGACGTCCAGTTCGGTCCAGTTGCTGATCGGGAACACGCGGATGTTCTCGCCCGGGTGAACGCGGGTGTTGAACAGGCTCCACAGTTCCGGCCGCTGATTCTTAGGATCCCACTGCCCGAACTCGTCGCGGAACGAGAAGATGCGCTCTTTCGCGCGCGCCTTCTCCTCGTCGCGGCGCGCTCCGCCGATGCAGGCATCGAAACCGTGCTCGGCAATGGTGTCGAGCAGCGTCACCGACTGATGCTTGTTGCGGCTCTCGTCTTCGGAGCGCAGCCGCACCCTGCCCTTGCGCATGGATTCCTCAACGTGGCCGACGACCAGCCTCTCGCCCAGTTCCGCCGCGCGCGCGTCGCGGAAAGCGATCACCTCGGGGAAGTTGTGCCCGGTATCGATGTGCAGCAACGGAAACGGGAACTTTCCGGGACGGCACGCCTTTTCCGCCAGCCGCAGCAGGCAGATCGAATCCTTGCCGCCGGAAAACAGCAATGCCGGGTTGCGACACTCGGCCGCCACCTCGCGCAGGATGTGGATGGCCTCGGATTCGAGCCAGTCGAGATGGTCGATGCGGGACGACGATTCTATTCTGTCCAGCACGGCACTCACGATGTCCTTCCTTCGCTCGGTTTGACCACGGGCGAAACGTGCAGCCCACACTCTTTCGCGTCCGAACTTTCCCACCACCAGCGTCCGGCGCGGATGTCCTCGCCGGCCCGGATCGCGCGCGTGCAGGGCTCGCAGCCGATCGAGGGGTAGCCGCGATCGTGCAGCGCGTTGTACGGCACACCGCGGTCCCTGATGCAGGCCCAGACCTCGGCCTCGCTCCAGTCGGCAAGCGGATTGAACTTCGGGATGCCGTGCGTCGCATCGTTCTCGCGCAGCGGCAGTTCGGTCCGGGTTACGGACTGCGCACGGCGCAGTCCCGTGATCCAGGCGTCCCTGCCGGCAAGCGCGCGCGCCAGCGGCTCAACTTTGCGGATGTGGCAGCAACGCTTGCGCAGATCGACGCTCTCGTAAAACGCGTTCAAGCCGTGTTCCTTCACGTAGCGCGCCACCGCATCGGCGTCCGGTCGGACCGCTTCGATCTCATAGCCGTACCGGCCGCGCACGCGTTCGAGCAGATCCACCGTTTCGCGATGTAGCCGCCCGGTTTCAAGGGTGAAGATCGCGATCGGCAGACCGGCACTCAGGATCGCATCGGTCACGACCATGTCCTCCGCGCCCAGGCTGCTGGCAAAAGCGGCATGGCGAAATTCGGCGACGATGGCTTCGAGCCGCGCGCTCAGAGGCTCGTACGGGTAGACGGCAGCCGCTGCGATTGCTGGAGATAGTGCGTTCATGTCCGCGGTGTTTTGTCAGTTGCCGTGAGGCGGCGCCGGCCAGGCGCGCACGTGGCGACGGAACGCGGGTACCGCGTTGTCCCACGAGCCCTGGTAGGCGTCCGAGAACGGCCGCAGGGACCGCAGCGCCTGCCGAACGTCCTTGTCCGAGCGCACGGCGAATGCATCGAAGCCCACCCGGCGCATGAAAAAAAGCTGGTCGGGCAGCACGTCGCCGATTGCGCGCAATTCCCCCCGATAGCCGAATCGCGAACGCAGCAGGTAAGCCACGGAATAGCCGCGCCCGTCGGTAAACTTCGGAAAGTCCACCGCCACCAGAAGCAATTGCGTCAACCACGGCGCGATCGGCGACGGATCCTCGGCGCCGGCAAGCCACACGCCGACTTTGCCGCGCGCGATCAGCTCCGCGTGCCGCTCGAGCCACAGGGCGAGTGGAACCACGACAGGGCCTGCGGGGATTTCGACCTCGGCCAGGGGCGTCTCCGGCGCGGGGCGCAGGATCTGCCAGTCGTCCGCAATGACGGCGCCGCCGCGAATGACTTCAGGCATCGGTAACCACTCCTTCACCAAGTTCTTTTTTCGTGCGCACCGTCGTTCCGTACACGCCTGCCTTGAAGGGGGCAATGCCCAGCCGCTCCACGGTGTCCACGAAGCGTTCGTCGGCTTCGCGCTTCTCCAGGTAGATCTCCACCAGCCGCGACACCACGTCGGGCATGTCTTCTGCCTTGAACGAGGGCCCGATGACCTTGCCGATCGCGCTGCGGCCGCGCCCGGCGTCGGAACCGTCGGCGCCGCCGATCGACACCTGGTACCACTCCTCCCCGTCCTTGTCGACGCCGAGAATGCCGATGTGGCCGGCGTGATGGTGGCCGCACGAGTTCATGCAGCCGGAAATGTTGAGATTCAACTCGCCGATGTCGTGCAGATAGTCCAGGTCGTCGAAACGGC
>JBOIFZ010000212.1:0-2274 GCA_050741735.1 Burkholderiales bacterium | reverse complement strand
ATCCCAAGTGGGACGAGCGGCCGCTGTTGATCGTGGTGAAGAAAATGGACTCGCAGGTGACCCGGGAGGAACTGATCAAGTTCTTCGAGGGCAAGGTGGCGAAGTGGTGGATCCCGGATGACGTCGTGTTCGTGGACCAGTTGCCGCACACCGCCACCGGCAAGCTGCTCAAGACCAAGCTGCGCGACGATTTCAAGGACTACAAGCTGCCGACTGCTTGAAAGGCGACCGCGTTCAACGCAAAGGACGCAAAGGTACGCAAGGGAAGACCGACAAGTGAAATGAACCTGCACGAGCGCTATTCGTATGTCGCGTGCAGGGACGATCGCTGCTCGACCTCGAGTTCTACGCCTTTGGTACCGATTTTGTCCTTATATTCCTTTGCGTACCTTTGCGTCCTTTGCGTTGCTAGGTTTTTTGTCAGTAGCCGCGAGCAATATTGACCAATCCGATTGGCGGGTCGCCGCGTTCCAACCGCCTGATGTTCTCGATCACCTGCGCCTGGACTTCGGAGGCGATGGTCGGCGCCGCGACATGAGGCGTGACGATCACCTTGGGGTGACGCCAGAACGGGTGCGAAGAAGGCAAGGGCTCCTCGCGGAACACATCCAGCATTGCGCCATCCAGTTGACCGCTATCGAGCGCGGCGATCAGATCCCGGTCGACAATATGTGCGCCACGACCGATATTCACGACGTACCCGCCCCTGGGCATCGCGGCGAACGCCGCGGCATCGAGGATGTTCTCGGTCTGCGGCGTCAGCGGCAGCACGTTGACTACGACACGCGAGCGGGAGAGAAACTTCCTGAAGGTCTGGCTTCCCGCAAACACCTCGATCCCGTCAAGCTGTTTTACGTTCCTTGCCCATCCCGCCACTGCGTAGCCTGCCGCAAATAGCCTCTGCGCCACGACTGCACCGATAACACCCAGCCCCATCACGCCGACCGGAAAGTCGCGAGTGAAGAATGGATCGAGCTGCTTCCATCGGACCCGTCGCTGCAAGGCGTCGAGTTCGCCCATGCGGCGCTGAAAGCGCAGAACGGCGTACATCGCGTATTGCGCCATCTGTGCGGGAAAGCCTATGTCCACCAGCCGCAACAGCGGCACACCTTTTGGCAGCGCGGGATCGGTCGGAATCGGATCCACGCCGGCACCAAGTGCGAGGATGGCCCTGAGGTTTGGAAACTGCGCGAGAAACCCCTGGGGAGATTTCCATACCAACGCGTAACGAACGCTTTCCGGCGGACCCGAGTCCGGCCAGACGCGAAACGGAATCTGCGGCAGTTCGCGCGCGAAAGCCTCGCGCCATGGCTCCGCCGAGTCTGCCTCGCTGTAGAATAGAATGGTCATGACGATTCAGGCGAGAGGCGCGAAGCCCGAGTTTAGAGAGCGGATCCGTTTCTTTCGCGACGTCATGCCGGTAGTTACTCGTCACCCGTCACGTGTCACCTGTCACGGCCTTTATGGAGCAAGGATTTCCTGATTGTCGATCAGGCGCGTGGTGCCGAGCTTCGCGGCACCGAGCACCACCAGTTCCTTGTCCTGCGAATCGGGGCGCAGCAGCGAGCGCCGGGTACGTACGACGACATAGTCGACTTTCCAGTCATGGCGTGCGAGCAGCTCGCCGGCCGCATACTCGATTGCGATGAAATTGCGGTCGCCGCTTTCCACCGCGTCCTTGACCTGAAGGATGGCCTGGCGCAGGCGAATCGCTTCCTTTCTTTCTGCGGAGGAGAGGAACCGGTTGCGCGAGGACAGCGCCAGCCCGTCCTCTGCGCGCACGGTCTCCGCCGGAATGATGGTAATCGGCAGCGCGAACTGGCCGACCATGTGCCGCACAATTGCCAACTGCTGATAGTCCTTCTTGCCAAAGACGGCTACCTGAGGCTGAGCGGCATTAAACAACTTCAGCACCACGGTGGCCATGCCACGAAAGTGTCCCGGACGGAAGCGCCCCTCGAGTTTGTTGGCGATCTTGGGCAGATCGACGTAGAAGACCTGCGGTTCGGGATACATCTGCTTTTCATCCGGTGCGAAGACGATGGTGTTGCCCTCGGCTTCCAGTTTGGCGCAGTCCTCCTCGAAGGTACGTGGGTACTTGTCGAAGTCCTCGCCCTGCCCGAACTGCAGGCGGTTGACGAAAATCGTCGTGACCGTGACCGGTGCGTGCTCGCGGGCGATCCTGACCAGGCTCAGATGGCCGTCGTGAATGTTGCCCATGGTCGGCACGCAGGCAACCTGCGATTCGCGCGTCAGCCGCTCCCGCAGCTCTTT
>JBOIFZ010000211.1:0-10656 GCA_050741735.1 Burkholderiales bacterium | reverse complement strand
TCGAGGCGTGCCGGCGCCGGAACCTGACCGTGTGGCAGCCGATCCCGTCCTCGCTACTCGGCACGGCTTTCGTGCGGTTAGGACACGTAACCGAAGGGCTGCGCCTGCTGGAGGATGCGGTTCGTCTTAGCGGCGAACTTGGCATCCGCGCGCATCTGCCGGCGTGGAAGGTGAACCTAGCGGAGGGCTATCTTGCGGATGGCCAGCACACGCGCGCGCAAGCGGCCGCCCAGGAGGCGCTCGATCTTGCCCTGAGCGCGGGCGAACGCGCACACGAGGCCGCGGCCCACGCGGTTCTCGGCAACGTGGCGGCGAGCGGCAACCCGCTGCGCGCCACCGACGCGTTCGAGCACTTTGACGCCGCCACGCGGCTGGCGGAGCAACTTGGAATGCGGCCGCTGCTGGCGGAGGTCCTGCTTGGTTTGAGCCGGCTCAATGCTGCGCTGGGCGAAGAGGCGAGCGCGAAGAAACACCGTGCTTCGGCAGATGACCTGATGCGCGAACTCGACATGCGCCACTGGCAGGATCGACGCGAGACCGACGTATCCGAACTCGGCCAACTGTTCATCGTGCCACGCTCGAACACAGGACTCTACGACTTGCTGACGGAGGAGCTTGCCGGCGCGCAAAAAATCAAGGTGATCCTCGACCGCCGCCAGGATGGCCGGCGGCAGCGACAGGGCGTTTCCACGGCGGAGCGTCGCCAGGCCGAGCGCCGCCGCTCTGCCATTGACGAGGATCTACAGAACTGGGGTCTCGCCGTCGCGCCCTCGTTGGCCTGAGCGCCACTGCTATGTATAACGGAAAAAGTATGGGCGGGCCGGTCGCGTCTTACCTGGTCCCTGAATTTTCACCGCGACTCGATCGGATTGTCGTCCGATCGACCCATGTCAATTTCGCTGTTTCATGTCCCAAACCACAGTTCAGTCCGGCGACCGTTTCATTGCGGTTCGCGGATCAATCGCCAATAGATGCGAAAGCCTCGTGGCTTGCACTCCTCTCAGTTCAGTGGCGGCCCGCACGCTTTCGAGGTATATGCTTTCAGTCTCGATCGACGGCGGACTGGAGAGCTCGTTGGCCAGCGCTTCGCGGCAGCGCATGAAGGTGCGCAGGACGCTGGCGAGTTCGCCCACCTTCAGGTAACAGCTCATCAACCGCCGGTATCGTGGTGACCGATTGAGGAACGAAAACACGCCTTCCTATCGCCTGAATGCTTGCATCGGAACCCCGGGGCGGTCCCATGCCCAACCCTCCCACAAGGCGTGTTTCAGTGCAGGCTCATGTTTAGCCGGGCTTGAGGCCCGGATAAACGTGAGCCGCAACTAAAGTAGGTCACCGCCGCCTCTGAGTAGGTCACCGCCAGGCCATGCCTTGAACGACTCCACACTTCGCCCCCCTTCCATACCACCCGAACGCAGTGGAAACCCCTGCCTTTCGCTCGGCGGCGTCGAAAAGGTCCCGCACTCGTTTCGATTGGACGACGCTAACCCGTGTCATTGCATTACCGTATGCATCCAAGTACTTGCAAAGCGCGACCTGGCACCACACATTGGATTGAGGGACATCAGGGCAACGATTCGACGACATTTCGCATGACGACGCGTGTTGTTGCTGTTTGATTTTAACGGCAATTTTGTTAAAATTGCCGCGATTTGAAAACTGAGGTGGGCCGAGTGCCCATTTTTTGTTTGTGAGAACGATTTAGTGGACCTGAGTGGATTGCTCGAAAAGACGGTCGGCGGACTCGGTTATGAGCTTGTCGATGTTGAGCTTGCCAATCACGGCAGGCTGATGCGGATATTCATCGACAAAGTCGGCGGCGTGAATGTTGCCGACTGTGCCGCGGTCAGCAACCACCTCACGCGGTTGTTTGCCGTCGAGAACGTGGATTATGACCGGCTTGAAATTTCGTCCCCCGGGCTGGACCGGCCGCTGAAGCGGTCGAAAGATTTCGAACGATTTTCCGGGGAACGCGTTCAAGTGAAATTGCGCATCCCGATCAACGGTCGCAAGCGACTGGCCGGGGTCCTGCAGAACGTTAGGGAAGGCGGTTTTCAACTGGATGTCGATGGCGAACTGTTGACGATAGCATTCGCCGACATCGATAAAGCCCGTCTGGTCCCGAATATTTGACTGGAGAATTTGGAAATGAGCCGCGAGCTGTTGATGCTTGTTGATGCGCTGGCGCGCGAAAAGAACGTCGAAAAGGACATTGTTTTCGGCGCGCTCGAGCTTGCCTTGGCTTCGGCTACGAAGAAACGTTTCAAAGATGACGTGGATGTGCGCGTCGAGATCGACCGCGAGACCGGCGAGTACAAATCGTTCCGGCGCTGGCAGATCGTTGCCGACAATGATCACGAGATCCCGGCGCAGCAGATCGCCCTGACCGATGCCCACGAGCGGGACCCGAATCTCCAGATCAATGATTTCGTCGAAGAACCGCTCGAGGCGGTAGAGTTCGGGCGCATCGGTGCGCAAACCGCCAAGCAGGTCATCCTGCAGAAGATCCGGGATGCGGAGCGCGAGCAGATTCTCAATGATTTCCTGCAGCGTAAGGAATTCATCGTCACCGGTGCCATCAAGCGCATGGAGCGGGGCAATGCAATCATCGAATCCGGGCGCATCGAGGCGGCGTTGCCCAAGGATCAGATGATCCCGAAGGAAAACCTTCGGATCGGCGACCGCGTACGCGCGTTTCTGCTCAAGGTGGACCGCAATAATCGTGGCCCGCAACTGATTCTGTCGCGGACGGTGCCAGAGTTCCTGATCAAACTGTTCGAGATGGAGGTGCCGGAGATCGAGGAAGGCCTGCTGGAAATCAAGGCGGCGGCGCGCGACCCCGGTTCCCGCGCAAAGATTGCAGTGAAATCCAATGATCCGCGCATTGATCCGATCGGCACCTGCGTCGGGATGCGTGGTTCACGCGTACAGGCTGTGACCGCCGAGCTCGCGGGGGAGCGGGTGGATATCACGCTGTGGTCACCGGATCCTGCGCAGTTCGTCATCAATGCACTGGCGCCCGCCGAGGTGAGCAAGATCACCGTTGATGAAGAATCGCACAGCATGGATGTGGTCGTCGATGAAGAGAATCTCGCGCAAGCGATCGGCCGCAACGGACAGAACGTGCGTCTGGCGAGCGAGCTGTCCGGCTGGGAACTCAACATCATGACGGAGGAGGCGTCCCAGAAGAAGAACGAAGAGGAATCCGCAACCGTACGCAAGCTCTTCATGGAACGCCTCGACGTGGACGAAGAAGTCGCCGGCATTTTGATCCAGGAGGGATTCACGACGCTCGAAGAAGTGGCCTATGTACCGATCAACGAGATGCTGGAGATCGAGTCTTTCGACGAAGATACCGTTAACGAGCTGCGGAGCCGCGCGCGCAATGCGCTTCTTGTAGAGGCCATCGCCAGCGAGGAGCATGTCGAAAACGTGGCCAGCGACCTGCTCACGCTCGAGGGCATGGATAACGAGACGGCACGCGTGCTGGCTGCGAAAGGCGTGACCACTCAGGAGGACTTGGCCGATCTGGCGGTGGACGACCTTGTGGAACTGACCGGAATCGATGCGGAGCGCGCCAAGCAGCTGATCATGACGGCGCGCGCACCGTGGTTCGCGGCGAGCCAGGGATAACGACATATGGCGCAGATGAACGTCTCACAATTTGCCAAGGAGCTGGGACTCCCTTCGGCGTTGCTTCTCGAGCAGCTTCAGGCAGCGGGAGTAGGCAAGGCGCTCGCCGAAGACACCGTGCTCACGGAGCAGGATAAGACCCAGCTCCTGGATTACCTGCGACGCGTTCATGGGGCCAAGGACACCAAGAACAAGATCACGCTGACCCGGCGCCAGACGACGGAAATCAAGAAAGCCGACAGTACCGGGAAGGCGCGAACAATTCAGGTCGAAGTCAAGAAGAAACGCGTTCTGGTAAAGCGTGATGCCGCGGCTGCAGAGGCGCCTGCGCCCGTTGCCGAAACCGCTGCTGCCGCGATCGATGCGGAACAGACGGCCTTGCGGGAGGAAGAGGTGCGCAAACAGGCGGAGCTGATTGCCCGGCAGAGCGCCGAAGCGGCCCAGAAACAACAACGCAAGCGCAAGACGACCAAGGACGCGGCGCCGGCAGCCGTGGCCGAACCCGGGAAATCGGTCGTCGCGGAGGCGCCGCAACCTGCTGAAGGACCGGCTGCGAAGAAGCCGACTACCGAAGGCACACTGCACAAGCCCGCCACGAAGCCGGGAGAGAAGCCGGCCAAACCCAAAACCACCAAGAAATCCGATACGGCCTGGAAGGATGAGTCTGCCAGGCGCCGAGGGCTCAAGACTCGCGGGGACGATTCCCGTGGCGGCCAGGGTTGGCATGCCCGCATGGGGCGCAGCACCAAACACAAGACCGAGGTGGTTACCAACGACAAGTCGTTCAACGCGCCGACTGAACCGATTGTGCGCGAGGTGCTGGTGCCGGAGACCATCACCGTCGCGGCGCTAGCTCAGAAAATGTCGGTCAAAGCGGCCGAAGTCATCAAGGTGTTGATGAAGCTCGGCAGCATGGTGACGATCAATCAGGTGATCGACCAAGAAACAGCGATGATCGTGGTCGACGAAATGGGCCACGTCGCCAAGCGCGCCAAACTGGACGATCCGGAGTCTTTCCTCACCGAGGAGGCGGAAAAGCACGATGTAGTGGCGGAACCGCGCGCACCGGTCGTTACCGTCATGGGCCACGTAGACCATGGCAAGACATCCTTGCTGGACTATATCCGTCGTACCCGCGTGGCCAGCGGCGAAGCCGGCGGCATAACCCAGCACATCGGCGCATATCACGTGAACACGCCGCGCGGCATGATCACTTTTCTCGATACGCCCGGCCACGAAGCATTCACCGCAATGCGTGCCCGTGGTGCCAAAGTGACCGATCTGGTCGTTCTGGTGGTCGCCGCGGACGATGGCGTGATGCCGCAGACAATCGAGTCAATACACCACGCGAAGGCGGCCAAGGTGCCGCTGGTGGTGGCCGTCAACAAGGTCGACAAGCCGGAGGCCAATCCGGAAAAAATCCGCCAGCAACTCGCCGGAGAGCAGGTCGTGCCCGAAGAGTGGGGTGGCGACACGATGTTCCAGGACGTCTCGGCGAAAAACGGCAAAGGCATCGATGAGTTGCTCGAGCGTATTCTGCTTCAGGCTGAAGTTCTCGAGCTCAGGGCGCCCAAGAACGTTCCGGCGCACGGTGTGGTGATCGAGTCACGGCTCGACAAGGGTCGTGGTCCGGTCGCCACCATTCTGGTGCAGTCGGGAACGCTCAAGCGCGGCGATGTCGTCCTGGTCGGCGCGGTGTTCGGGCGCATCCGCGCGATGCTCGACGAGGCGGCACACCCGGTGCCGGAGGCCGGCCCTTCCATCCCGGTAGAGGTCCAGGGCCTGTCCGACGTGCCGATCGCCGGGGAGGAAATGGTGGTGCTGGGTGACGAGCGCAAGGCGCGCGAGATCGCGCTGTTCCGGCAGGGCAAGTTTCGCGAGGTCAAACTGGCGAAACAGCAGACCGCAAAACTCGAGGGAATGTTTGACCAGATGACCGCGGGGCAGGTGAAGACCCTGTCGCTGATCATCAAGGCCGACGTACAGGGTTCCTACGAGGCGCTGGCCCACGCCCTGACCAAACTTTCCGCCGACGAGGTGAAAGTCAACATCGTCCACGCCGGCGTCGGCGCGATTACCGAGTCGGACGTCAACCTGGCTCTGGCATCTAATGCGGTGATTATAGGCTTCAATACCCGCGCCGACACCATGGCAAGGAAGCTGGTTGCGGCGCATGGCATCGAATTGCGCTACTACAACGTGATTTACGAGGCAGTCGACGAGGTCAAGGCGGCGCTGTCCGGGATGCTTACGCCGGACAAGAAGGAAAGTACCATCGGCATGGTGGAGATCCGCCAGGTGTTCAAGATCTCCAAGGTCGGTACCGTGGCCGGCTGTTACGTGCTCGAAGGCGTGGTGCGTCGCGGGTCACTGGTGCGCGTGCTGCGGGACAACGTGGTCACCTTTTCCGGTGAACTGGATTCTCTCAAGCGCTTCAAGGACGATGTACGCGAGGTGAAAGCAGGTTTCGAGTGCGGTCTGTCGGTCAAGAACTTCGACGATCTCAAGGTCGGTGACCAGCTCGAAGTTTACGAAGTCGTCGAGATCGCGCGTACCCTGTGAGCCCAGTTTTGAGTGTTGAGTTCTTAGTGTTGAGTTTGCACGCGCTACGGGTGCGCACGGTAATTCACAACTCAACACCCAACATTCAACACTAGGCACTCGCGAGCCCATGGCGCGCGAATTACCCCGCATCCGCGCTTTGCTGCGCCGATTCCGGTCGGTCCGGTATATTCATTGGGCGGAACATGGCAAAGGACCCTTCCAGACTCGGGCGTATAGCGGATCAGATCCAGAGGGATCTGGCGGACCGGATCCGCAGCGAACTCAAGGACCCGCGGGTCGGCATGATTACGCTGACCGGCGTGGAGGTCAGCAACGATTACCGGCACGCGAAGATTTTCTTCACGACCCTGGGCGGCCCGGAGGTCGTATCGCAGACACAACAAGGCCTGCAACGCGCATCCGGGTTCCTGCGTTCCCAGCTTGCCGGCGGCCTCAAGCTGCGCATCGTTCCCGAACTTCATTTTGTCCACGATGAATCGGTCGAGCGCGGCGTGCGCCTGTCGAAGTTGATCGATGAGGCTATGGCCTCCCGGCCATCGGTGAAGCCTGGCAAAGACCAGGGCTGATGGCCTTGGCGAAGTCTGAATGTATCGTCGGCAGCCCCCGTCCCATGATTCATGGCGTTCTGCTCCTCGACAAGCCTGCCGGCCTGACTTCCAACGCCGCTTTGCAGCGTGTCCGACGCCTGTTCGGCCGGATCAAGGCCGGACATACCGGAACGCTCGACCCGCTGGCCACCGGTCTGCTGCCAATCTGCCTTGGCGAGGCCACCAAGTTTTCCCACTCTCTGCTCGATGCGGACAAAACTTACGAGGCGGTGATCCGACTCGGTTTTGTCAGCTCGACCGGGGATGCCGAAGGCGCGATACAGGAAGCCGGTATCCCGAATTTCGACGACGAGAAATTGCAGGAGGTCGTGCGTACTTTTACCGGGCCGATCCTGCAGCGGCCGCCGATGCACAGCGCGCTGAAAAAGGACGGTCGGCCGTTGTACGAATATGCCCGGGCTGGAATAGAGGTAGACCGGACTGTAAGAAACATTCTTATAAAGAAGTTGGAAGTATTTGATATAAAAACGAATACTATGTCCATCAAGGTGAACTGCAGCAAGGGGACCTACATCCGGGTATTGGCGCAGGATATAGGCGAAGCGCTGGATTGTGGCGGGTACGTGATGGCATTGCGGCGGACCCGGATTGCTGATCTGGATATAGCCGCCGCAATCGGGCTCGAGGATCTTGAAAAGTCCGGGCCCGTGGTTGCGGCCACCCATGTGCTGCCCGTCGATCTGCTGGTAAGCGCATATCCTGCATTGCGTCTCGATAGCGCGGAAGCCAAACGCGTCAGCACCGGCCTCGAAGTGCGGCCCACCGTTGACGTCGTGCCGCAGGGCCCCATCAGGTTGTATGGCCCGACGGGAATTTTTCTGGGGGTGGGCGAAGGCCGGTCCGGCGGCATCGTCGCCCCGAAACGCATACTGGCCAACTCGATGGCGGTGCCGGAAAAACCGGCAAATGTGCGATTAACCCCCTAGGAGCGCTTGGAAACCCCGGATTCCGCGGGTAGAATGTCGGCCTTTCTTTCGGAGACAGGGTAATGGCGATAACGACGAGCCAGAAGGCTCAGATTCTGCAGGAACATCAGCGGGCCAAGGCCGATACCGGCTCCCCGGAAGTGCAGGTCGCGCTGCTTACCGCGCGCATCAATGATCTGACGGATCATTTCAAGGCCCACGTAAAAGACCATCATTCCCGTCGCGGGCTGCTGAAAATGGTGAGCCGCCGCCGCAAGTTGCTGGACTACCTGCGCCAGGCGGACGGCGACCGGTACCGCTCGTTACTCGATCGCCTCGGGCTTCGCAAGTAAAGAATTCATCTCCTTCGGTCACTCCGGGCATGTCTTAAGCATTTCCCGTAATCCGGACCGGCAGCGATGCGCCGACCGGAAATCCCGAAGCGATCAAACGCGTCAAGGAGCGGCCCGCGCTCCTTCGCAATTCAGCATCAGAGGGAACCCTCTTGAACGTAACCAGGAAAACCATCAACTACGGGCGCCATACGCTGACGCTCGAAACCGGCGAAGTTGCACGCCAGGCTCACGGCGCGGTCATGGTAAACATGGACGACACCGTGGTGCTGGTCACCGTCGTCGGCAACAAGGACGTCAAGTCGGGACAGGATTTCTTCCCGCTGACCGTGGATTATCAGGAGCGAACCTACGCAGCCGGCAAGATCCCCGGCGGATTCTTCAAGCGCGAGGGCAGGCCATCTGAAAAAGAAACGCTCACCTCGCGGCTGATCGACCGTCCCATCCGCCCGTTGTTCCCGGAGGGCTTTCTAAACGAAATCCAGGTCATTGCCAAAGTCGTTTCCTCGAACAACGAGGTGGACTCCGACATCCCGGCGATGATCGGCGCTTCCGCCGCGCTGGCGATCTCGGGTATTCCTTTCAACGGACCGATCGGTGCGGCGCGCGTGGGCTACCTTAACGGCGAATACGTTCTCAACCCCACGGCAACCGAACTCAAGTCTTCGCAGCTCAACCTGGTCGTGGCCGGCACCAAGCAGGCGGTGCTGATGGTCGAGTCCGAGGCGATGGCGCTTTCCGAAGACGTCATGCTGGGCGCAGTCGTATTCGGCCACCAGCAGATGCAGGCGGTGATCGATACCATCAACGAACTTGCCGACGAAGCCGGCAAGCCGCTGTGGGACTGGACATCCCCCCAAAAGGACAGCAGCATCACCGAACGCATCGCCCAGATTGCCGAGGAGGAACTGCGTGAGGCATATCGCCTGCGGCAGAAACAGGCCCGCAGCGAGAAAGTAGAGCAGACCCGTGCCAAGGTTCTAACCGAAGTGGCGCCCGAAGGCTCGGACACCGCGCACGCAAACCTGGTGATGTCGATTTTCAACGATATCGAGTCGAAAATAGTGCGCAACCAGATTCTCAATGGCGAACCGCGCATTGACGGACGCGATACCCGCACCGTGCGGCCGATCACGATTCGCACCGGGGTGCTGCCGCGCGCACATGGTTCCGCGCTGTTCACCCGCGGCGAAACGCAGGCCCTGGCAGTGGCCACACTGGGTACCGCACGAGACGAACAGATCATCGACGCGCTGCAGGGCGAGTATCGCGAGCGCTTCATGCTCCACTACAACATGCCTCCTTATGCCACCGGAGAAACCGGCCGTGTCGGCACTCCGAAGCGGCGCGAAGTCGGGCATGGACGACTCGCCAAGCGCGCGCTGCTGGCGGTACTGCCGACTCCCGAGGAATTTGCCTATTCGATGCGGGTGGTTTCCGAGATTACCGAGTCCAACGGCTCGAGTTCGATGGCATCGGTTTGCGGCGGCTGTCTGGCGCTGATGGATGCCGGGGTACCGCTCAAAGCGCACGTTGCGGGCATCGCCATGGGCCTGATCAAGGAGGGCAATCGCTTCGCGGTGCTGACCGACATCCTCGGTGACGAGGACCATCTGGGCGACATGGATTTCAAGGTCGCGGGGACCGAATCGGGTATCACGGCGTTGCAGATGGACATCAAGATCCAGGGCATCACCAAGGAAATCATGAACGTCGCGCTGCTGCAGGCGCGCGAAGGGCGGATGCACATACTCGGCTTGATGCGGCAGACGCTGGCCACCCCGCGTGCGGAACTCTCCGCTTACGCGCCGCGCATGATCACCATCAAGATCAAGCCGGAAAAAATCCGCGACGTGATCGGCAAGGGCGGTGCCGTGATCCGCGCCATCACCGAAGAGACCGGGACGACCATCGACATCAACGACGACGGCACCGTGACCATCGCCTGCGTTTCTTCCGAGGGCGGCGAGGCGGCCAAACGCCGCATCGAGGAAATAACCGCGGAAGTCGAAGTCGGCCGCGTCTATGACGGCACCGTGCTCAAGCTCCTCGATTTCGGCGCGATCGTCAGTGTGCTGCCCGGCAAGGACGGGCTGCTGCACATCTCGCAGATCGCCAATGAGCGCGTCAACAGCGTTGCCGATCACCTCAAGGAAGGCCAGGCCGTGCGGGTCAAGGTCCTCGAGGCCGACGAGAAGGGACGGCTGCGGCTGTCTATGAAGGCGGTCGCCGAGGAAGAAAAGGCGAAAGCGACCAGCTGATCGCGCCGCAAGGCACGATAAAAAAAGCCCACGACTTCGCGGGCTTTTTGTTTTCCCGGCGTGCTACGGTAGAAACGAAACTGATGTGACGCTCTCAGTTCCTCCGGTTGCGTTATTTCTTCCCTGCAGGTTAGAAGCTTATCAGCGGATGTCCGGTGAGTTGCATCGTCAGGAAGTTGAAGAAGAAGAAGCCAAAGAACAGGACAACGAGGACCAGGATGACGTTGGCCCACCAGGGAGCGCGCGCCGGCCTGGGAAGTTTGCTGTTCAGATAGATCAAAACGACCGGGAAGATGATGGCCGCCAGGTTCGCCATGTTCGCCGAGATCTG
>JBOIFZ010000210.1:0-4920 GCA_050741735.1 Burkholderiales bacterium | reverse complement strand
TGCTTTACCTGTCCCGCTACGGTTACAAGGGCAGGGTCTATCCGATCAATCCGAAGCGGCCCGAGGTGCAGGGCTACAAGGCCTATCCGTCACTCACGGATCTGCCCGAGGCGCCGGAAGTCGCGATCGTGGTGGTGCCGGCCGATGCCGCGGTGGAGGCGGTCGAGCAGTGCGCGCAACTGGGCGTGAGAGTGGCGATCGTCATGACTTCCGGTTTCGGCGAGACCGACGCCGAGGCTGGCAAGGCCAAGGAACGGCACATGCGCGAAGTCGCGCGCGCTCGCGGAATGCGCGTGATCGGGCCGAATTGCCAGGGGCTGGCCAACTTCGGCACTGGCGCGATCCTGTCGTTTTCCACCATGTACATCGAGGCACCGCCCCAGGACGGGCCGGTCGGCATCGTCAGCCAGTCGGGAGCGATGAGCGTGGTGCCTTACGGCCTGCTGCGCCAACGCGGCATCGGCGTCCGCCATTCGCACGCCACCGGGAACGACTGCGACGTCACCGTCGCCGAACTGGCGTCGGTGGTGGCGGAAGATCCGGACCTGAAGCTGCTGCTGCTCTATCTCGAGGGCATAAGCGACCCGGAGCATCTCGCCGAGACCGCGCGCATTGCCCGCGAGCGCGACCTGCCGGTGATCGCGCTGAAGAGCGGGCGCACGGCGGCAGGACAGGAAGCGGCACGCTCGCACACCGGCGCGCTCGCCAACGAGGATCGCCTGGTGGACGCCTTCCTGGCGAAGCACGGCATCTGGCGCGCCCGCGACACCGCGGAACTGGTCGGCAGCGTCGAGATGTATCTGAAGGGCTGGAAGCCGAAGGGGCGCAGGCTGGTAGCGATCAGTAACTCGGGCGCGGTGTGCGTGATGGCGGCGGACGCCGCCACCGCGGTCGGCATGCCGTTGGCGAAGATTGCCGACCAGACCCGCGCGGAACTGACCAACATCCTGCCGGGCTTTGCCACCACTACCAATCCGATCGACATCACCGCGGCGTTACTGACCAACGGCAGGCTGTTCTCGGACATCCTGCCGGTACTGGCGCACGACCCGGCCGCCGACGCCTTCCTGATCGGCATCCCGGTGGCGGGACAGGGCTACGACGTGAATGCCTTCGCCCGCGATTCAGGGGAATTTGCCAGTGCCACCGGCAAGCCGCTGGTGATGGCGGTGCCGCAGGCGGGCATCGCGGCGAAATTCAGGGAACATGGCTTGCCGGTTTTCACCACCGAAGCCGAGGCGGTCGCCGCGCTCAACCAGTTCCTGTCGCATCGCGAGCTGATGCAGAGCGCACGCGAACGCGGCGCCGCGGTCGCACGCGTGCCTCACCCGGCTACGGGGGGAAGCCTGCTCAACGAGGCGGACAGCCTGGCACTGGTGGCGCTTGCCGGCGTTCCGGTGGTCAGGCACCGCCTGTGCAAATCGGCGGACGAAGCGGCGGCGGCTTTGGCCGAGCTGGGCGCTCCGGTGGCGGTGAAAGGTTGTTCATCCGATGTGGTGCACAAATCCGAGCTGGGGCTGGTGCGGCTTGGTCTCGATGACGAACACACAGTGCGCGCGGCCTACCGGGAAATGGAACGCACGCTGCGCGGGCAGCGCGCGCGTTTCGACGGTGCAATCGTGGCAAAGATTGCTAGCGGCCGAAGGGAGATGATGATCGGTGCGCGCATGGATCCGGTGTTCGGACCAGTGGTGCTGGTCGGCGACGGCGGCAAGTACGTCGAAGTGATGCCCGATGTGCAGGTGCTGCTGTCGCCATTCAACGACAGCGAAGTGAAGGCGGCACTCGCCAAGCTACGCATCGCGCCGCTGCTGACGGGCGTGCGCGCCGAGCCCGCGCTGGACGTGGACGCGTTCTGCGCAGCCGTTCTGGCAGTTTGCCGGCTGATGATGAACCCCGAATCGAGGGTGTCGAACCTCGATCTCAATCCGGTGCTGGTCGGCGCCCGTGGCGAAGGCTGCGTGGCGCTGGATGCAGTCGTGTACACGACGGTGACGAGTGATGGGTGATGGGCAAAAAGAGTCTCCGAAGATCTGTGGTTTAGAGGGCAAGGAAACCGTGTTTGGGACCGCCTTTAAGTCGTTACTCGTGTGCTGTAACTCGCCACCTGCCTGTTGTCACTCGTTACCTCATCACCCATTACCCATCACCCATCGCCGCATCTACCAGCTTCCGCTCGCTCCACCGCCACCCGACCGTCCGCCTCCGCCGAAGAACCCGCCGCCGCTGGAGAAACCACCCGCGCTGCCGCTGCCGGGGCGGATGACCATGCCGCCGATTTCGGCGTAGCCCTTGTTCTTGAGGTCCTCCTGCGCCTTGCGATACCAGGGCTGGCGGGAAACGAAGACCTTGGTGAGCGGATAGAGCACGGCGTAGGTGCCGAGTATCTTGAGCGCGGCGCCGCTGCCGAAAATGAACATCGGGAACATGGACCAGAACGGGATCAGGAAGAAATACAGGAACCACCCCATCCCGCCCGGCGTGACCAGGCCGATGAAGGTGAACAGCCCGATGATGCCGAACACGAAAGCGCCGATCAGGATGCGCTCCGTCAGCGGCATGTCGGGCGCGCGCACGTGGAAACCGGACGATTCCCCTACGGGCGCCAACCAGTCGGCGTCGGCTCCGGCCGAGCGCCTTCCCTCGAGAATCTGGATCACCGCGGTGACCCCAGCCTCAATGCCGACGTCGTAGTTGCCCTCGCGGAAGCGCGGGGTCATCAGGTCGCGGATGATGCGGCTGGCGGTGGCGTCGGCGAGTGTGCCCTCGAGTCCGTAGCCGACCTCTATGCGGATCCGCCGGTCCTGCGGCACCACCAGGATCAACACACCGTTGTCCTTGTCGCGGCTGCCGAGCATCCACTCCTCGAACACCCGCACCGCATAGTCCTCGACGCTTTCCCCGCCCAGGGTCGGGGCGGTGAGCACGACGATCTGGTTGCCGGTGGCACGCTCGTGGGCCTGCACCATTGCGGCCAGGCGTTCGCGCGCCTGCTTGGAAAGAATCCCGGCCTGGTCCACCACGCGGCCAGAGAGATAGGGAATCGCCATATCCTGCGCAGCCGCCGGAGCGGCGAGCCAGCATAGAGCGAGCAGTGCGCACGCGATCCGGTTCATCGCTCCCCCTTCAACTGCAGCACCGCGTTCGGAAGCTCGTCCGCGGCGCTTTCGTCGACGCGGTAGCCGCGCTCCAGGAGCAGCGCTTCCACCCCTTCCAACCCGGCGTGCAGCGCTCCCGCGACATTGCCGCGACTGAGCAGCAGCGTCATCCGGTCGGTCAGTCGCTGCCAGTCGTCGCGGTCGATCCGCGCCTCGAACCCGTCGTCGGCAAGAATGATGACCTTGCGCTCGAACAGGCTCACCAGCAGCAAAATGCCGATGCGGCCCCGGGTGCGGTCGAGTCCGCGATCGAAGAACAGCGCCTTGGCGTACTGGGTGACCTCGAGGTCGCGGCGCCGTCGGTCCGTGAACAGTCGCGCAACCGGTTCGAGCAGTACGGCGAGAAGCGTCAGTAGCGCCCCGCTACCGAGGATGACAACGGCGTGCCTGAGCGCAGATTCCCCGGCCTCCCAGTCGTAGACGATAAGCGACCGCGCCGCGGAATAGAGCGCCGCCAGGGCGGCGCCAAGTGCAAACGCCTTCCACGGCGCCTCCGGGTAGGAGTCGGATTTCCCGATCACCGCGGCCACCACTTGGGCGCCGGTTCGGGTTTCGAGCCCGGCGACTCGGGCGGACAGCAGGCTCTGTTCCTCATCGGTAAGGCGCATCGGATATGTCTTCGGGATGGGTGCTGACATCCGTATTGTGAACGCCCTGGAGGCATTTCTGGAAGCGGTTTGCGGCCGATGCGAGCTGGTGAAAGACCGCATTCAGCACGAAACGGGCCATGGAAAAATGCGATTCGTCGGCGCTTCCCCTATGAAAAACGTGCATTCAGCGATTGACAACGCAGCAACCACTCGGCATTCTCTGCTCGCCGTGCCTTAGCTTCTGGCAAGGCAATTGAGATTGAGACATGACCAAACCCTAGACAGGAGGCATCACAATGGCCACAAAGAAGAGGACCACCAAGAAGCGCGCGAAGAAGTCCAAGAAAGCGGCCCCGAAGAAAGCCAGGAAGGCTGCGAAGAGAACGGCCCCGAAGAAGGCGAAAAAGGCTGCGAAGAAGAAGAGCGGCGCCAAGCGCAAGCCCAACGCGGCTTTCATGAAGCCGATGACGCCCACTGCGGCGCTCGCTGCGGTGATCGGCGGTTCCCCTATGCCGCGCACCGAGGTTACCAAGAAACTGTGGGCCTACATCAAGAGGAACGGCCTGCAGGACAGCAAGAACCGGCGCAACATCAACGCCGACGACAAGCTGCAGGATGTTTTCGGGGGCAAGAGGCAGGTTTCGATGTTCGAGATGACCAAACTGGTCTCACGGCACCTCAAGTAAGTTTCTCCTGCTGAAATCGGCCGCCCGGGCCGGTTGATGCCGGTCCGGGCAGTCGGGCAACCTGCTGTCGCGGCAGCCCGCTGTTTTCACTTGCCTTGCCTCGATCCCTCGAGGTGCGGGAGTCTCTGTGCTTCCTCGCGCGATACACTTCAATTCATGAGCTGCAAGCGCGCTTGGGCCCGTGCCACCGCACCGAGCGCGCCGCGACGGCAGCGCGCCGCATTGGTGCACAGCGAAATATGACCGGAGGCGCCATGTTCGCGTGGATCAGGGAACTTACCGGGCAGGAGCGGAAAACGTTGATCGCCACCTACGGCGGCTGGTCGGTGGACGCTTTCGATTTCATGATCTACACCTTCGTCATCCCCACGTTGATCGCGGCCTGGGGAATGACCAAGGGCGAGGCGGGAATGATCGCCACCTCGGCGCTGCTGATGTCCGCGCTCGGCGGCTGGATGGCCGGCGCGCTGTCCGATCGATTCGGGC
>JBOIFZ010000209.1:0-3243 GCA_050741735.1 Burkholderiales bacterium | reverse complement strand
GTAGCGGGTCACGCACGCGGCGCAGGCATCCTCGTAGCTGCGGATGATCTGCTGCAAGACTTCAGGATCGACCCGGCTCGCCAGCTCTGTAAAGCCCACCAGGTCGCAGAACATGACGGTGAGCTGTCGGCGTTCGCCTACCTCTGGAGTGACGACCGCGGGCGGGGCGTCCGTGTCGGATTCTCGGCTTCCTGTGGGCGCAACGGCCGGCTGCGGCGCGGGGGCCACTGCGACGCTCAGTTCGACCGTCGCCATCAGCAAGCGCTTCCGATCGCCGAGCGGAATTTTCAGCGCTTTGAGTTCCTGGTCCGTCAACTGCGGCAGGACATCCAGACCGATCGCGTGTTTTGCGAACAGTCCCTTGTATCTGGTCAGGCCATGCCGTTCGAGCCAGTCGTCCAGGTCCATTGCCCGCGCCTCAAGTCCTGTCAGGGTCCCGGCGATTCTTGCAGGACCGCACCAACAGATATGTCATTGTCGTATATCAGGTTAAATGCGACCAATGGAAGCCGCCAAACTGCTCACGTCCGGGCGCCGTCAGACCGCCCGGTTGACCGAAGCATACCGCTTTGCGGGCACAGAAGTCTTCATGCTGAAGCCGCCTCGTCGTGCAGCCCGCGCAAGGTCCCGATGCGCTAGATGAATTTCCGGCGGCGTTCGACCAGTATTTTCTCGATCAGCTCAATCGAGCTCCGCACGCCTTCCATGTTCGGATTGATGGCGAGCGCACGTCGAAAGTAGTCGAGCGCGCGCTCCAGGTCGCCCTTGCGAACGTAGATCTGCCCGTAGCCGGAGAGCACACCGAAATGCTGCGGATTCCTTTTGAGCACTTCGGCGCAATCCTTCAGCGACAAATCATTCTCGCCAAGCAGAAAGTAAACCGTCGCCCGCTTGTTCCAGCCCTCGGCGAAGTCCGGTTTCATGCCGATCACCTGGCTGAACGTTTCAACGGCGGCCGGCAATTCTCGGCTTTGCATTTGCGCGAGCCCGCGCTCGAATACCCGGTCGGTAGCCTGGTCTCCCGAGCGACGCCATACCTGCCAGATCGCACCTTCCGCGGCTTGCCTCACCCTCGCGTCCGAATCGTACAGCGCAGCCATCAACAGCGGTAAATCTGCCGGCGTTCCCAGTTCGCCGAGCACGGCACAGGCGCCGGCACGGGTTTGCGCATCCTTTTGCTGCAGATCCGCTCGCGCGCGCTGCCGCAGTGCATCCTCGGGCTCCTGTGCGATTGCATGACTCGCAGCCAATACTGCCGCCGCGCACATGAGGGCAATCGCTTTTCGTATCCGATACCCGCTAAAAATGGTCGAACGACTCAGCATGACAATACCCGGGCCAAAACCCTAAAATGGCGCATTCGCATGGCATCCGATGCGCCTGCCACGAAATTCTACCCCCTGACTTCTTCGAGAGCTTCTCCATGTTGAGATTTCTGCTGCCCGGCCTGCTCGTCGTCTCCACCTGCGCTCAGGCTGCATATCCGCTCGGCACCATGACCTGCGACGACATCGCAAGATTTGCCTCGGAGGCCATGTCCTGGCGCAAGGAGGGGCGGACGCGGGAACAGGCGCACGCGGCGCTGGAGAACCGCACCTATAACGACCCGGTTGAGAAGAAGAACCTCGCCGCGATCGTGGATCTGGTATTCGGCTCATATGGAAACAACTGGACCGCGGAATCGGCCGGCAACGTCATGCGCACCGATTGCATGACGGGACGCTGAGTGACGCGCCTGCCGCCGCCGGCGCGGACCGGAATGCAGATTGTCGACGTGGACACGCCGGCACTGCTGCTCGACCTGGACGCATTCGAGCGCAATCTCGACCGCCTCGATCAGTCCCTGGCCGGGTTCAAGGTGCGCGTGCGCCCGCACGCCAAGTCCCACAAATGCCCGGAAATCGCGCTTCGGCAGATGGCGCACGGCGCCGTCGGTGTCTGCTGCCAGAAGGTTTCCGAAGCCGAAGCCATGGTCGAAGGTGGCGTGATGAACGTCATGGTCAGCAACGAAGTCGTCGGCGCAGGCAAGATCGCGCGCCTGGCGGCGCTGGGGAAACGCGCCAGGGTGAGCGTGTGCGTGGATGATGCGCAGAATATCGCCGACCTCGACGCCGCGGCGCGCGCCGCGCGCGCCACTCTCGACGCGCTGATCGAGGTCAACGTCGGCGCGAACCGCTGTGGCGTCAATCCGGGGCAGCCGGTGGTGGAACTGGCAAACCGCATTACCGCGTCGAAGAACCTGCGCTTCGCCGGCCTGCACGCCTACCAGGGTGCCGCGCAGCACGCGCGTACGCCGGCCGAAAGGCGCAACGCGATCACCAAGGCGGCACAACAAGTGCGCATGACCCTGGAGATGCTAAACAAGTTCGGCATCGAGCCCGAAATCATCACCGGCGCCGGCACCGGAACGTATCTGCACGAGGCCGGCAGCGGCATCTACAATGAGATCCAGCCCGGTTCCTACATCTTCATGGATGCCGACTACAACCGTAACCTCGGCGAGGACGGCAAGCCGCTGCGCTATTTCGAGCAAAGCCTTTTCGTCTGGACCACGGTCATGAGCCATGCGGTTCCCGAACGCGCGGTCGTGGACGCCGGACTGAAGGCATTGTCGGTGGATTCCGGGATGCCGCTGGTCGCCGACTTGCCGGGCGTGGAATTCCTGAGGGCTTCGGACGAGCACGGGGTGCTGCGCCTGCCGGAAGGTTCGAGGCTGAAGGTCGGCAACAAGATACGACTGATTCCCGGACACTGCGACCCGACGGTGAATCTCTACGACTGGATCGTGGGCGTGCGCGGCGGCAGGGTCGAGTGCCTGTGGCCGGTCACCGCCCGCGGCGCTTTCTACTAGAGCAAGATCTTTTTCACCACGAAGGACACGAAGGAATACGAAGGAACACGAAGGAGAACCAAAAAAAGCGAAATGAAATGAAGGACGAATGGAATTGGTTGACAGATTGAAATCGGGAGACGGATTGTTGCAGGAGTGCCCGATTCGTCAGCAAGCCGGACAACCCTCCCAGTTTGGATTTACCATCCAATTTTCCGTTTGTCAGTTCTTGATTTCCCTTCGTGTACCTTCGTGGTAAGCGCGTTTGACTTAATGCAGGTGACACCATGCCGGGACCGAAGACCTATCAATTCGACACGCTGAGCCTGCACGCAGGCCAGCAGCCCGACCCGCAGTTCGGGGCGCGAGCCCAGCCGGTGTACTTCACCACGTCCTACGTGTTCAAGGACACC
>JBOIFZ010000208.1:0-1723 GCA_050741735.1 Burkholderiales bacterium | reverse complement strand
AGAGTACGTCCCGGAAAGTCCTAATCCCCGCAAATGATGAGAACCGCCGGTCCGACATTCGGCATTTGACAGGTTGAGAATCGCGCTTTTCAGCATTCTCTTCTGCAGTCCATTCCTCACTTTGCTTTTCGCCGACACCGCCGTCCTCGTTGCCCTCCCCTCCGAGCAAGATTCAGTGCGCAAGGAAGTCCGTCTCGTCGGCCAGTCAATGGAACTTGCCCAGCATCGAATCTCCGTCGGCTATCGGAAGGGCGAGAAGTTTACCACGTATTACGTGGCGAGCATCGTCCGCCCCCTGCGATTGTCGTTCGACTCCAGGACATGAAACGATTTCTGATAACCTGCATTCTTGCTTATCCGTCGTTCCTGGTGGCGGATACGGCGATCCTTGTTGCGCTGCCATCAGAACAAGCGGCGTTGCGATTGGAGATCCGCTTGGTAGGACAATCCATCGACATTGCGGGCCCCAAAGTAGCCGTTGGGTATCGCAAGGGGGAGAAACTGTTTCTCGCCAAGACCGGTGCCGGCAACCTCAACTCGGCGATGGTCACGGAGGGCTTGATTTGCTCTGTTGAAAAGCTGTTGGATGTGAGCTAACGGTCTACGGGTGCTTCCCCACCCGCCCGCAAGGAGGTGGGGAGTATGTCCACAGCCGCTGGTTGGCTCCGCTTCGCCACGTTGTCTCGACAGCTCGCGCAGGTGACTCTGCCGCGATTCGCTCACAAGTTCTCGCCGCAACGCTTCACGCTGCCGCAACTGGCCGCGTGCGTTCTGCTCAAAGAGTACCGCCAACTGGACTGGCGGGGCATCGCGGCGCTGTTGGAACTCTCGCCCCGCCTGCGCCGGGCGCTGGGGTTGCCACGCACGCCGGACTACTCGACGCTGTGGCGCTTTGCTCAACGCTGGCTGGACGCCGCCCGGTTGGGACGGTTGCTCGCCGAACTTCTGCGCCGCCTGGCCTTGCCGCCGGTCCACGTGGCGGTGGATTCGACGGGATTGGATCCGGGTCGCACCAGCAGCTACTTCATGGCCCGGCGCCGCCAACAGGGGCATCGCAAACGCTACGTCAAACTCAGCCTCAGTGTTGTGGTCGGGCGGTTGGTCGCGGCCAGCGCGGTCGCCGACTGGGGGCCGTGCAACGACAAGACCGAACTGCCGCAATTGTTGGTCGAAACCCATCAGCGCCTGACGGTGCAGGAATTGTATGGCGACGCTGGCTACGACGCCGAGTGGGTGCATCAGTGGTGTCGCGACGGGGCGGGCATTCGCAGTTGGATTCCCCCGGCGGTGCATCGGGCGGACGGCACCGTCGGCGGGTACTGGCGTGGTCGCATGGCGCAAGGACTGCCGGCCCGGTACGGTCGGCGGTGGGCCGTGGAAAGCTTCTTCAGCGGGATGAAACGCATCGTCGGCCCGTGGCTGCGCACCCGTCAACCCGAGCGACAACTGATCGAAGCCTTGATCAAAGCGGTGGTCTACTCGATCCATCGTTAGTCGTGCCAAAACTCCCCAGAGCTTTTCAACAGAGCATGCTCATGTCATATCTCCATCATTTCATTGTTAAAACCACCCGAAACCGCGCCTTGCCACTCATCATGCGCTCGTAGGCTTCGTCCACTCGTTCGAATGGAAACGTCTCGTTCATGGACTGCACGCCGGTACGAGCGCTGAAACGAAGTGTGTCCTCCGAGTCGATGGACATGCCGGAGTACCAGCCTTTCAC
>JBOIFZ010000207.1:0-7990 GCA_050741735.1 Burkholderiales bacterium | reverse complement strand
CCCCGTCGAGGTATTCGCAGCGCTTAGGAAATGGAAGGACGGATTCTGAATTCAGGGCCGAGGACTGAGGGCGGAGGGCAGAGGACTGAGGGCAGAGGACTGAGGGCAGAGGACTGAGGACTGAGGGCAGAGGACTGAGGACTGAGGACCGAGAAAGTGCAAGGCGCCGTTCACCAGGCTTTGTTGCGATTTTTTACTCATGCCTCGTACCTCGGTCTTCGGTCCTCGGCCCTCGAACCTGAATTTCTTGCTTTGCCGGGGCGCGTTCGCTAGCATACGGCGCTGAATCCATTAAGAACGGATGGGGATGACGAATTCACGCGCGCTTTTGGCCGGCCTATTCGCTGTTCTGGTCGCAATTCCCGTCTTCGCCATCGACCCCCCCCCGCGAAACCCATCCGTCTCGGAAGAACCGCCGGAAGACTTCCCTCCGGCAACCCGCGAAGAAGTCCCGGCAACGCCGCAAGCTGAAGGCCTGCAATCGGATGTGCCGGTCGAAGTGCAGACCGGTACCGTGGTGGCGCCGCAGGCTGCGGCAAGCCTTTGGGAGCGCATACGCTCCGGCTTTGCCATGCCCGACATCGAAAGCGCGCTAGTTGCAAGGCACGAAGCCTGGTACCTGAACCACCCGGACTACACCCTACGCATGATCGAGCGCAGCCGTCTCTACCTCTACTACATCTTCGAGGAGGTGGAGAAACGCGGCATGCCCATGGAGGTCGCGCTGCTGCCGATGATCGAGAGCGGCTACAATCCCGGGGCGTATTCGCGCGCGCACGCGGCCGGCATCTGGCAGTTCATCCCCTCGACCGGCAGGCGTTACGGTTTGCAACAAGACTGGTGGTACGACGGCCGCCGCGACGTGCTCACGGCCACCCGCGCCGCACTTGACTACCTGCAGCAGTTGCACGCGCAGTTCGACGACTGGTCCCTGGCGCTGGCCGCTTATAACTGGGGCGAGAATGGCGTCGCGCGGGCGATTGCCCAGAACCGCGCCAAACGCAAGTCCACCGACTATCACAGCCTGCGCATGCCGCGCGAGACCCGCAACTACCTGCCCAAACTGCAGGCGGTGAAGAACATCGTCGCCAATCCCGAGGGAGTCGGCTTTCCGCTCGAAGACATTCCCGACCAGCCTTACTTCACTACCGTCACGACGCCGGAACACATCGATATGCAGGTTGCGGCGCAGCTCGCTGAAATGTCCGAGGACGACTTCAAGTCGCTTAACCCCGGACACACGCGGCCGGTGATCACATCCAACGGTTCGCGCACGCTGCTGCTGCCGATCGACAAGGCCGGCATTTTCAACGCCAATCTGAAGGACTACGACCAGCCGCTGGTGTCGTGGCAGACCTACACCCTGAGGAAAAACGAGACGCTGGAGCAGGTGGCCGGGCAATTCGGTATCAGCACCGAGCGATTGAAGGAGATCAACGGCATCAACCGCCATTTGACGGTTCCCGCGGGGCGCACGCTGCTGGTGCCGATGAACGAGGAAACGGAATCCTCGAACCTCACGGATACCTGGGAAAACCCGGAATTCCTGGCACCCGACGACTACTACATGAACCGGATGGTGTACCGGGTGAAAAGCGGTGACAGCCTGTATTCGATTGCGCGGGCGAACCGCACCACCGTGGCCGCACTCAAGGACTGGAACCGGCTCCGCAGCAATCAAATCCGCCCCGGCCAGCGCCTGATCGTCTACGGCAATCCGCGCGCTGCGCCGCGCTGATCCTTAATCCCCTATTTGTAAAGATGGCAGCGCGTCGTGTGCGTTGCCGAGAGAGCGCTCGTCCCCGGGTAGGCCTGCCGGCATTCCGGCATCGCCTGCGGGCAGCGCGGGTGGAAGTGACAGCCCGAGGGAGGATTGACCGGCGAAGGCAGGTCGCCCTGCAGCCGGATGATTTCGCGCCGGGTCGCCGGGTCCACCGAAGGCACCGCCGACAACAGCGCCCTGGTATAGGGATGCTTTGGACTGGCGAGCACATCATCCACCGTCCCCTGCTCGACGATGCGGCCCAGGTACATCACCGCCACTTCGTGGGCGAGATACTCGACCACCGACATGTTGTGCGTAATGAACAGGTAGGCAATGCCAAGGCGATCCTGGAGATCCTTCAGCAGATTCAAAATCTGCGCCTGTACCGAAACGTCGAGCGCGCTGGTAGGCTCGTCGCAGACGATCAGTTGCGGCTCGACCGCAAGCGACCGGGCGATGGCGATGCGCTGGCGCTGCCCGCCGGAAAACTCGTGCGGATAGCGGTACTTCATCTCCCGTGAAAGCCCGACCTGCCCCAGAAGATCGTCGATGCGGTTGGCGCGCGCCTGCGCCTCCCCGCCCACACCCAGCGCCGCCATCCCCTCTTCGACGATGTCCGTGACCCGCATGCGTGGATTGAGCGAACTGTAGGGATCCTGAAAGATGATCTGCAAGTGTTTGCGCCGCATGCGCAGATCGCTCGCCGGCAGGGATGCCAGGTCCACGCCGCCGAAACGCACGCTTCCGCCGGACAGCGGTAACAGCCGGAGGATGCCTTTGCCGACGGTGGTCTTGCCGCAGCCGGACTCGCCGACCAGCGCCAGCGTGCGTCCGGGCTGGATGGACAGCGACACGCCGTCCACGGCTTTCACGTGACCAACAACGCGCTTGAACAATCCCTTGCGGATCGGGAAGTAAACCTTGAGGTCGTCGACGGCAAGCAAAGGCTTGCCGTCGATGACCTCAAGGAGTGAGGAGTGAGGGGTGAGGAGTGAGGAGGATGCAACGGCGATCGGCGCATCCGTCGGTGCTGCCTCTTTGCCACTAACCCCTAACCCCTCACCCCTCACGCTTTCGGTGTACAAATGACACCTTGCTCCATGCCCGTCCGCGATCGGCGCCCACGCCGGGATCGCTTCGCGGCAACGGTCCCACGCATAGTCACAACGATCGGCGAAGCGGCAACCGTGGAATTCGCCGGCGAGCGACGGCACCATGCCGCGAATCACCGCCAGGGATTTGTCCCTGGCCTGACGGTTGGGAACCGAGGCGAACAGCTTGCGCGAGTAAGGATGCGAAGGATTGCGGAAGAAAGCCTCGCGCGGCGCCATCTCGACGATTTCGCCGGCGTACATCACGGCCACGTGGTGCGCCATTTCCGCCACCACGCCGAGGTCGTGGGTGATCAGCAGGATGGACATGCCCATGCGCTCCTGCAGGCGGCGCAGCAGTTCCAGAACCTGCGCCTGGATGGTGACGTCCAGCGCGGTGGTCGGTTCATCCGCGATCAGCAGGCTGGGCTCGCAGGCCAGCGCTATCGCGATCATCACCCGCTGCTTCATGCCGCCGGAAAGCTGGAACGGATACTCGTGGACACGTCCGGCCGGATCCGGAATGCCGACTGCGTTGAGCAGTTCGATTACCCGGGAGTTCACCTCGCCGCCGCGCAATGCCGTATGGCGCTCCAGAACCTCGGCAATCTGCGCGCCCACGTTCATCACCGGGTTCAGGCTCGCGCCGGGTTCCTGGAAAATCATGCCGATCCTGCGTCCGCGCACCCGCCGCATCGCGACTTCCGGGAGCTGCAGCAGTTCCTCACCCTCCAGCCGTACGGCGCCCGACACGATGCGGCCGGCGTCAGGCAGCAGCCGCGTGATCGACAACGCCGTCATGGACTTGCCGCTGCCCGATTCACCCAGCAGGGCAAAGGTCTCGCCGCGTTCGATCGAGAAGGAAAGACCGTCGACGGCGCGCACCATACCTTCGTTGGCGGCAAGCCAGGCTGACAGGTTTTCGACCTCGAGCAGCGTGTCGGCCATGGCGGGCTAATCTTTCGTCGCCGCGGATAGACGCTTGGAAAAGAATGCCGGGGTCATCAGCCTTCCAAGGATGCGCGGATCGAAGGCATCGCGCACCGCGTCGGCGAACAGGTTGGCGGACAGCACCAGCATCAGCATGAACACGAATGCCGCAGCCAGCGACCACCACACCATGGGTTCGCGTGCCATCTCAAGGCGCGCGGAATTGATCATGGTGCCGAAGCTGATCATGGTCGGATCCACGCCTACCCCGACGTACGAAAGCACCGCTTCCGCCAGCACCAGGCCGCTGAAATCCATGACCACCGCGATGAGCACGATATGCATCACGTTGGGCAGGATGTGGCGGGTGATGATGCGGAAACCGGAAACGCCGAAAGCCTGCGCCGCCTGGATGTACTCCATCTCGCGCAGCTTCAACGACTCCCCGCGCAACAGCCGGCACAATCCGGTCCAGCTGGTCACGCCGAGAATCAGGCAAAGGACCAGCAATTTAGCGTCGGCTCGCTGCTGCACGGTCTCGAACAGATCGGCGTGCTTGTCCATGAGGACCTGCAGCATAAGCACCGAGGCCGCGATGAGGAGGATGCCGGGAATGGAATTGAGCGTGGTGTAGACGTACTGGATGACGTCGTCCACCCAGCCGCGCAGGTAACCGGCCATGATGCCGAGCAACAGCGCGAACGGCAGCATCACCATCGTCGTAAGCGTACCGATCACCAGCCCGGTGCGGATGCTCTTGAGCGCCTGGTAGAAAACGTCCTGCCCCACCTTGTCGGTGCCCAGCACGTGATACTTCGCCGAGAGCAACAACATCGGCGCCAGCACCAGCAGCAACAGGCCCGCGGTGATGAGCATCTCCCGCCACGGCACCGCGCTTCCGCCATTCCAGATCAGCCGCCAGGTGTCCGACATGCTGCGATTGTCGCGCTGCGACAGCCAGGTGATCACCATCAACACCAGCAGATTCCAGGCCAACATGGCACTCGCCACGCCGGCAATGGCGCGCTTCGCCACGTCCCATGCCCATTCGGTTTCCGGATCGCCGAGATGCGCGCCGCCGTAAGTCAGCCGCGGAAAGAGCCGCGCCTGCCCGCCATCCGCAAGTTCCACCGTCTCCCTGGCGAACAAATGCGTCGCCAGCGGTGCGGAGTAGGTTTTCTCCGGCCTGGTGCGCAGGTGTGCCACCACCACGTCGAACAGCGAAAGCATCTCCACGGAGTAACTGGCCGTGCCGCCGCCGGCGCCGTCCGCCAGTCGCGGGCGAAAATGCAGCGAATCCAGCAGCCCGACCGCGACGAATGCGGCCAGCACTACCGCCGCGACCATGCCGCTGCGGCTGTGCACAACTTTTCTCCACGGCGCCAGCAGATGCTCGTGACGGCGCACATGCCAGGCGAAAACCAGGATCACCGCGACCAGCAGAAAAACCAGTCCGTCGGTCCACAGCACCACCGGCATCATCGGCAGGAGACTCGTCATTGCAGCCTCACCCTGGGATCGGCAATCGTGTAGGAAATGTCGGTGAGGATCAGGCCGATGATGTAAAGCACCGATCCGAGAAACACCATCGCCCGCACCACCGAGAAATCCTGGTTGTTGATCGCATCGATGGTGTAGCTGCCCAGCCCGGGAATGGCGAAGAAAGACTCGGTGATCAGGCTGCCGAGGAACAACAGCGGGATCGCCACCACCGCGCCGGTGAGGATCGGGATCATGGCGTTGTGCAGCACGTGCCTGAACAGCACGCGCAGTTCCGACAGCCCCTTGGCGCGGGCGGTGCGCACGTAGTCGCGATTGATCTCTTCGAGAAAAATGGTGCGGTACCAGCGCGCGCTCGCCCCCACGCCGGCGATGATGCCGATGACCACCGGCAGCACCAGGAATTGCCATGCGCTCAGGCCCTCGCCATATCCGGAAATCGGCACCAGGTTCCACAACTTGCTGATCAGGTACTGCCCGCCGATGATGTAGAACAGCCCCGATACCGACATGGCGACCACGCACAGGACCACGCCGGCGAAGTCGATGTAGCTGCCGCGAAAGAACGCCATCAGCAGCGCAGCCGTGATGTAGGTCAGCATGCCGACCAGGAAAACCGGCAGCGCGATGGCGAAACTGGGCCACATGCGGCTGCGGATCTCATGGCCGATGTCGCGGCCATCGGCCTCGGCGCGCCCGAAGTCGAAGGCGAACATCCTTACCGACTTGGTGAAGAAAATGGTGTCGGTGAGCTTGCCGATGCCTTCGGCCGCGGGGTTGACGAACAACGGCCGGTCGTAGCCGCGCTCCTCCTTCCATTTGCGCACGGATTCTTCGGTTACGCGCTTCTGCCCGAGTTGCATGCGCGCCATGTCGTCCGGCGTGTTGACGAAGAAGAACAGCGCGAAGGTGATCACGTTGACCCCGACCAGGATGGGGATGGCGTAAAGAACGCGGCGTATGAGGTAGTTGATCATGTGGCCAATTTGCCCCCGGCACGCTCGCGCCGCCGGTACGAGAGCACCGCGGGGATCAATGCAAGCACCAATGCCGCCAGTGCGGCAAGCAACGGCCAGAGCACCGGCGAGTTCCACTGCGCGCGCATCGTTTCGCGCAGTTGCGCGTCGATGCGTTGATACTTGAGGTTGTTGTTGGCCATTTTGTTGGGCTTGCGGTTGTACACCCAGGCGTGCGCGAGGGTGAAGTCCTGCGGATGCAGCCCCCATGCCCAGGGAGCGTCGAAACGCAGTATCTCGCTCATGCGGTCGATCAGCGCCTGCCGTTCGGGTCCGTTGTCCATCGCCCGCACCCGCTCGAACAGGCGGTCGTACTCCGCATTCGTGTAATTGGCGGCGTTCTCGCCGTTCTTGAGCGCCCGGCTCTGCGGCCCATGGAACATGAACAGGAAGTTCTCCGGATCCGGATAGTCGGCATTCCAGCCGAAGAAGAACAATTGCGCGGTGCCCTTGCGCACCTTCTCCTGGAAGCGGTTGAAGTCGGTATTGCGCACCACCAGTTGTAGATTGATCTTGGCGAACTGCTTCACCAGCCAGTCGGCGCGCGACTTGCCCTCCGCACCGACCAGTGTGCCGTCGAAGTAGATCACCAGGGGCTTGCCGGTCGAGGCTTCGATACCGTTCGGATAGCCCGCCTCGGCGAGCAGCTGCTGTGCGTACGCGACCGGCTTGCGCTTCGGCCTGCCGTCCACCCAGTCGTAGACGTGAGGGTTCATCCCCTCGCGACCGTCGCGGTAGCCGAAAATGCCCGGTGGGATCGGACCTTGCGCCGCAACGCCGCGCCCGTTGCGGAAAATCGAGATCATCTCCTCGAAGTCCAGCGCGACGGAAATGGCATGGCGCAGCTTGCGCGCGCGCTCCGAATTGCCGCCAACCACCGGGTCGAGCATGTTGAAGCCCATGTACAGGGTGGAGGTCGCGACCGAGGTCTGCAGCGCGATTCCGCGCTTCTGCATGCTCTCGGTAAGCGCGATATCGCCGGCACCGGTGACCTGCACCACCTGGTCGTAAGTATCGGATGAGATTCCGGAGAAGTCATAGTAACCCTGCAGGAACTTGTTCCAGTAGGGAATGCTTTCCTTCTCCAGGCTGAATATCACCTTGTCGATGAATGGCATGGGTTTGCGGGCGTCGTCGAGCAGCCCGGCTTCGGCATCGCCCGTTTCGCCGTCCGCAGGATACGGTTCCCCGGTGAAATTCGGATTGCGCTCCATCACCATCATCCGGTTCGGATTGTTGACGGTGAGCATATACGGGCCTGTGCCCACCGGGTACCAGTCGAGCGTGAGGTTTTTGCCTGCGGTCATGCCCGGTTGCGAGTAAAAGCGCTGCGCCTCTTCCGGGATCGGCGCAAAGAACGGCATGGCCAGCCAGTAGACGAACTGCGGGTACTTGCCGCGGATCTTGATACGGTAGGTGTAGCGATCCAGGCTCCGGGCACCCTCGAGAGGAAACTTCATGAGGTCGAGGTAGGCGCCCGCGTGCAAGTGCTTTGCTGCTTCCTGCAGTTGCTGCCCGAGTTCCTTGAGCCCGACGATGTATTCGCCCATCAGTCCGAAGATCGGCGAATGCAGCCCGGGATGCGCAAGCCTGCGGATCTGAAACACGTAGTCCTCGGCGACCAGTTCGCGCGTGCCGGTGTGCCGGAAGTCGCGCAGCTCGAATACGTTTTTCAGATCCTCGCGCCC
>JBOIFZ010000206.1:0-6180 GCA_050741735.1 Burkholderiales bacterium | reverse complement strand
CCATGACGATCCTCAACCTGATGGTCTACCGTCACTCCGCGTTCTACAGCCCGATCCTGAGCGCGATCGCGGGCGGGTTCCTGGCGCACGAAGGTTTTGAACCGACCTATGCGGTCATGCCGCCGCAGCGAAGCGTGGGCGAGATGATAGTCTCCGGCGAAATCCACGTATCGCAGACAGCGGTCTCGGGCAGTTGGGCCTATCTGGAGAGGGGCGAATCGCCGCCGTTCGTGCACTTCGCCCAGATCAATCAGCTCGATGGCTTTCTGATCGCCTCGCGCCGGCCCGACGCGGATTTTCGCTGGGAGAAACTCGCCGCCGGCCGATTTATGTTCGTTCACGGTGGACAGCCGCAGGCGATGCTGGCTTACGCCCTGCACAGTAAAGGCGTGAACATCGCCGAGCTGAAAGGCCTCGATGCCGGCAACACCGTGCAGATGATGGCGGCCTTCCGCAATGGCCAGGGCGATTACTTCCACGAGCAGGCGCCCTACCCCCAGCAACTCGAGCACGAATGCGTGGCGCAGGTCGTGGCATCGATCGGCGACGCGATCGGCCCGGTGGCGTTCAGCAGCCTGGCCGCTGCGCCAGCGTGGCTCGCGGGACCGGATGCGCAACGCTTCATGCGCGCCTACCGCAAGTCGCGCGAATGGGTAAACAGCGCGCCGCCCGACGAAGTCGCCGCGGTCGAGCAGTCCTTTTTCCTCGACATCCGCCGTGAAGCGCTCATTGCCGCAATCGCCTGCTATCAGAGGCTCGGTTGCTGGGCCGGGGATGTCGGCATAGACCGGTCACACTATGAAACAGCGCTCGATGTATTCGCCCATTCGCGGCTGATCAGCAGGCGCCATCCTTACGACCAGGTCGTCGTGCCGCCCCCGGTCTGAGCATCAGCGCCCGGGCAGTGGAATGAACTCGGTTTCGCCAAGTACTTGCGGAAACGCTCCGTTTGCCCATTGCCGCTTGGCCTATTCTATGCGCATGCTGCGCGAGCAGGCAAAGCGCACCGCGCTTACATAGGGCGATGCCTGTCCGCTTGCAATATACATGATATATATATAATATCCAGCCATGCGGTTCCGGTACGACCCTGCCAAGGCCACTGCCAATTTCAAGAAACACGGTGTCTCCTTCGCTGATGCCGAGGGTGTTTTCCAGGACCCGCTCGCCGTGACCCAGATAGATCCGGATGCCGAGAGAGAACGGCGCTTTGTCGCAGTCGGGTTGGGGAGTGCAGCCGATCTACTGGTCGTGGTCTACACGATGCGTGATGAAGAAGTGCGCCTGATCTCAGCCCGTCGAGCAACGCGAAAGGAACGGAAAACCTATGAGAGCTGAATACGATTTTTCAAAAGGCAAACGGGGTGCTGTCATCCCGCAAAAGGGCAAGACGCGGATTTCCATTTTCATCGACAACTCCGTGCTCGATGAATTTCGAGCGCGCGCGGAGAAAGCCGGCACCGGCTATCAAACGATGATGAACAAGGCGTTGCGGAGTTATCTTTCCGAGACCGATCAACTGGTTACGGAAAAAGTATTGCGCCAGGTGCTGCGGCAGGAGATGCCGGAATACTTGCGGGGTCTGACGGAGCCTTCCGGTGGACGCGGCAAAGCGCGCCGCTGAAAGCGTTAACCCCAATTTACACCCGTCTCGCAGTCGGGAGTAGTCTGACGGTCTGAGTAAGCACTGAAGTGAGTTGCCTGTCTTACCGGGTTCTGGTGCAACAACTTCGAAACGTGGCGCGCGAATTTCAGCGTGTCAAGGTTGCTCGGTTCTCGCCTGCGCGATTTTGTCAGGCGCTCTGCCGAATAGCTGTTCGGTTTGCAGCTTCACCTCGACGTAGTGTTCCTGACGGTCGTCAACAAGAGGAATTACCTTGTCGTGTTGCTCAACGCCATCAACTGTCACACTCATCTCGCCGTTCCCGGCACGCGTATGCAGCACGGCGATATGGTAGAAAGTTTCCCCGTATCGATAATGCACCTTGAACGCCTCCCAATCCGCAGGGAGGCACGGGATAAAGCGCAGTTTGTCTACTTCAAGCCTCAGCCCCAGGAGTGATTCCACGATAAGCCGATACATCCAGCCGGCGGAGCCCGTGTACCATGTCCATCCGCCGCGGCCGGTGTGCGGCGAGAGTGCATACACGTCGGCCGCGACCACGTACGGTTCTACTTTATAGACTTCAATCGCCTCGGCAGATCTCGCATGGTTTACCGGGTTGATCATGGCCGACAGTTCCCATGCGCGCCGGCTGTCGCCCAATGCAGCGAACGCCATCGCCGCCCAGACCGCCCCATGAGTGTATTGCCCGCCATTCTCTCTCACGCCCGGGATGTAGCCTTTTATATAACCGGGGTTCAATGCCGACTTGTCGAATGGCGGATCCAAAAGTTGGATCAGCGCATGATCCCGGCGAACGAGGCGCTTATCCACCGCTTCCATTGCCATGCGTGAGCGCCTCGCATCTCCCGCACCGGATAGAACAGACCAGCTTTGCGCAATCGAATCGATCTGGCATTCGGCGTTGCTCGCCGATCCAAGCGGCGAACCGTCGTCGAAGTAAGCGCGGCGGTACCACTCGCCGTCCCAGCCATTAAGCTCGATGTTCTGTCGTACTTGAGCCGCCTCCAGCTGGCAACGCTCGGCGAAGGATAGGTCACCATGCACGCGGGCAACCTCGGTGAATCGCATCAGCACTTCATAAAGGAAAAAGCCCAGCCATATGCTTTCACCTTTGCCGTGTTTGCCCACAATGTTCATGCCGTCGTTCCAGTCACCGGAGCCGATGAGTGGCAGGCCGTGCTCGCCAAATGTGAGGCCCCTCAGGATGGCTCGCACGCAGTGTTGGTACAAACTGCCTACTTCTTCAGACCGTACTGGCAGATCGTAATACGAGTCCTCCTCCGCGTTTATCGGGCGGCCCTCCACGAAGTGAACGGGTTCATCCAGCACTCCCGTGTCCCCGGTGCTCGAAACGTAACGGCATGTCGCCAACGGCAGCCAGAGGTAATCATCCGAGCAGTGTGTACGCACGCCACGGCCCGACGGAGAATGCCACCAATGCTGGACATCCCCTTCCTTGAATTGACGGGACGCACAGAGCAGTAGATGTTCGCGTACCAGGCGCGGCTCGGCATGGATAAGCGCCATCACGTCCTGCAGCTGATCGCGGAAACCAAAGGCGCCCGCCGATTGGTAGTATCCGCTCCGCGCCCAAAGGCGGCACGCTATCGTCTGGTACAGCAACCAGCCGTTGGTCAGCACGTTGAGGGACTGGTCGGGTGTTTCCACCTGCACTGCGCCGAGCGTGTGCTTCCAGTGCTGCCACACCGTGTCGAGCGCGCCGCGCGCGGCAGTTGATCCCCGGAAGCGATGCACCAGCTTGCTGGCATCATCGGCGTCTCGCCCTACGCCGAGCCTGAAGATGATCTCGCGCTCTTGCCCGTCAACCAGCTCGAATGGAACCTGGATCGCGGCACAGGGATCCAAAGCCGCCCCCACCTTATTGGAAAGCTGCGACCGGGTCATAGCGGCCGGATTCGTGAGCGTGCCGTTGCGCCCGAGGAATTCAGTGCGATCGCCGCTTAAGGTTCGAGTCGCATCGTCCACGTCGAAGAAAGCAATCCGATCGGCGAACTCCGCGTTGTATCGGTTTCGCGCGTAGAGCGCTCCGCTGAGCGGGTCGATTTCGGTGATCACGTGCATGGTCGATTTAGGCCGCAGATCACCCAGCACCCACTCCACATATCCGGTGGCGGAGAGCCGGCGGGATCGGCTCGAAATGTTTCGCAGCTTCAACACCGAGAACTTGACGGCCGCATCCATGGCCACGTAAACCGTGAGAGTTGAGTGGATGCCGGCCTCCGCATGCTCGAAGACGCTGTAGCCGAATCCATGCCGGCTGACGTAAGGAGTCGCTCCCCGGCTGGGCAGAGGCGTCGGAGACCAGAAATGGCCGGTCTCTTCGTCGCGCAGGTAAAACACCTCTCCGCTCGCATCGCTTACGGGGTCGTTGTGCCACGGCGAGAGGCGGAACTCGTGGGCATTCTCGCTCCAGGTGTAGGCCAGTCCGTTCTCGGAAATGACGGTTCCAAAGTGCGGATTCGCCAGCACATTCACCCAGGGTGCCGGCGTCACTTGCCCGTGAGCGGTCGTTATGACGTACTCCCGCCCATCAGGGGTGAATCCTCCCAGTACGTTGAAGAGGATCAGATTGTGACGCGGCAATTCAGCGGCAGCCGGGAGTTCGGGACCGTAGGTTCTGGTTGGCACCAAGCGCGAGCCTCGCTTCTCTATAAAGCCGCGACGGTCGATCTGTTCCGCCCGCGAGACTCGTCTCTCTATGAAAGCGCGACGGTTGATCTGTTCCACCAGCACTCCACGACTGTCGGTGATGATGGCGCGCGCGACCGATTGGAGCAGAATGCGGTCCTCGTCGGAAAGCTGATCGGCAGGCCGCACGAATATTCCGCCTGGGCGATCCATCACGTGTGCTTCGACGCCCACGGCAATCAGCCCCATGATTTGATCCTGTAATAGTTGCCGGTAACCGCCGCGCTCTTCGTTCCAGATCACCAGGTCCACGGCCAGTCCCTTCAAGCGCCAGTACGCATGGGCCTGCACGAGTTGGCGTACCAACTCGATATTCGCTGGATCTTTAATTTGCAGCAGCACGATCGGCAAATCGCCGGAAATGGCGTAGCGCCATAGACCGGATTGCCCGCTGCGGTTCTTGCTGAGAACGGCTGCGTCGGCGCGCAAGGAGGAATTGGCGTAGATAACAGAGCTGGCCAGGCGGCCATAAAGTTGCGCGTCGGCCTCGGTGGCATTGATCTGCCGCAGGACCACCTGGCTATGTGTCCACGCCAGTTCGAACACGCGATCCGCAAGATGCCGATCCTGGTACTTCCCGACCAGGCCGAGGCACGCGTCCCGGGTTTCGCCGATGCCGGAGACCATGTCAATCGTTGCCGATTGTTCCGGATCAAGTGTTATTCGATACCGGATCGCAACAATCGGATCCAGCACCGAGCCCTGGCTGCCCGAGAGCGCCGTGGAATCGCTCATCGCTTGAGGCGCGGCGACGGTGCGACCGCGACCGATGAAGCGCATTCGATCCGTTTCGTATGAAATCTCCGCGACGTCCGCCCCGTGCACGGCCATCAGATGAAACATCCATGGCGCCTGCTCCTCGAGGGAGCGGGGCCGGCGAGTGCAGAGGATAGCCTGCCGCTGACGGATGATCTCGGTCTGAACAAAGAGATTGCTGAACGCCGGATGCAGCGCGTCCGCGGCAGATGACGCGAGGACAACTTCCGCGTAACTGGTTACCTCGATCGTTCTGCTTGTCCAAGAGCGGTTGGTGATGCGGAGCCGGCGCAGTTCGATGTCATCTTCCGGCGAAACAACGATCTCGGTATAGGTATCGAAATCGTGGTCGCGACGGCGAAACTCCGCCCGCCCTTCGGAAAAAATAACTTCGTAATGCTCCGGTTGCGCCAGTGTCGGCTGATGAGCGGTAGACCAGAATTCCCCGCTGGCTACGTCGCGGATGTAACAAAACGTGCCCCAGTTGTCGCAGGTAGTGTCTTCGCGCCACCGTGTCACGGCGAGGTCTTTGCAGCGGCTGTAGCCGCCGCCCGCGTTCGTGACCATCACGTGGTATCTGCCGTTCGACAACAACTGCACCTCCGGTACCGGAGTATCGGGGCTGCTGAGTACGCGCACCGGCATCTCCGGACCACTGGGAATCGCACGAATGTCGGAAAAAAGTTCGGCAGTGTGCAAATAGAACGCCGTAGCCTTTGGAATTCGCTCCTGAAGCAACAACGTGGTCGCCTGGAACAGCGGATCCGACTCGAATCGCTTCCGCATCGGACGGTCCAGGATCAGATCGGCCAGAGAGAGAAAGATCATGCCCTGGTGATGTGCCATGAACGACCGCACCACGGCGCTCGTTTGCCCGCGTGGCAGACGTGAAGGCGTGTAGTCGATCGCCTCATAAAAGCCGAATTTTCCTTCCAGCCCTTCAGCGGCGAGCCGTTGCAGATTCAGGCAAGCCGCCTCTGGCGCCACCATCAGCGCGAGCGCCGAGGCATACGGCGCAATGACCAAATCCTCCGCCAGTCCGCGTTTGAGCCCCAGGCCTGGCACGCCGAACGCGCGGTACTGGTAGT
>JBOIFZ010000205.1:0-2270 GCA_050741735.1 Burkholderiales bacterium | reverse complement strand
GTGTCCGCAAGATCGGCAATCGCGTCAGGGTCACCGTGCAGTTAATCGATTCAGCATCCGCCGCGCATATTTGGGCCGAGCGGTATGACCGGGGTCTCGATGATATATTCGCGATCCAGGACGAAGTGACGGAGGCCGTAGTCGCGCGCGTTGCCGAAGGCATCAAGGGAGCGCGCGCTCTCCATGCCCGATCGCGCCCATCGCACTCAGCGACCGCCTACGACCTCGTGCTGCAGGCTCGTCCCTATCGGACCGCCAACACGGCAGCGGCAAGCAAAATAGCGGCCAGGCTTCTCAGACAGGCGATTGAACTCGACCCGAATTTCGCCTTGGCCCACGCTAGTGGATCAAATCTGAGAATGTGATTCCTTTGTGGGTTCCTTTATGGATTCCCATGCGGACTCGGTCATGCGAGTCTGTGGGATGCACAAGACGAAGTATCCTATCAAGAGATTGAGTGCCGAAGACCGCGCCAGCCTTAATGCGGTTTTGGCTGATCGCAACAGTCCGCAGAAGTACGTGTGGCGAGCCCGCATCGTCCTTCTGACCGCGGACGGCCACCGCACCGCGGAGATCATGAGGCGGACAGGCAAGTCCAAAGGCGTGATCTGGCGCTGGCAGGAACGCTTCATCTCGTCCGGTGCCGCCGCGCTTTTCCGCGAGAAATCGCGCCCCTCCCGCATACCGCCGTTGGGCGTGGAAGTTGGCGAGCGCGTGGTTGCCTTGACGCTGGCCGGCCCTACTGGCGCGGCCACCCATTGGACCGGAGCGGCCATGGCTGAAGCTGCCGGGATCAGCGTCAGTTCGGTTCAGCGGATCTGGCGCGCTCATGGCCTGCAGCCCCATCGGGTGCGCCAGTTCAAGCTCTCCAACGATCCTGGGTTTGCCGCCAAGCTGCGCGATATTGTCGGGCTTTACGTCAACCCGCCTGAGCACGCCATCGTGCTCTCGGTCGATGAAAAGAGCCAAATCCAGGCCCTCGATCGTACCCAACCCGGACTGCCCATGAAGAAGGGTCGCTCCGGGACAATGACCCATGACTACAAACGTCACGGCACCACCACCTTGTTTGCGGCGCTCGACGTCTTGGACGGAAAGGTCATCGGCCAGTGCATGAAACGACATCGCCATCAGGAGTTCATCCGCTTCCTCAACGTCATCGACGCCAAAGTTCCCGCCAAGAAGGCCATCCACGCCGTCGTCGACAACTATGCTACCCACAGGCATCCGAAGGTTCTGGAGTGGCTCGCCCGCCACCCGCGTTTCGTCTTCCACTTCACGCCCACGTCCGCCTCGTGGCTCAACGCCGTTGAAGGGCTCTTCGCAATCCTCGCCAAGCGCAGCCTCAAACGCGGCGTGTTCCGGTCGGTCGAGGAACTCAAGGCCGCCATCCACCGCTTCATCGCCGAAACCAACGCCCGCCCAAAACCCTTTACCTGGACCAAAGACCCAAACAAAATCATCGCGGCCGTCAAACGAGGGCACCAAATGTTGGATTCGATCCACTAGATATGTCTTGCGTGAACACAAGCGCGCATCCACGCAAGTACGCGCGTAGTGGCCCGGCGAGGCATGGCGCAGCACGCGACCGGTCTCTGCGCTGATCCGGCAAGCGCGACATAAGTCTCGCACATCTATTCACTACAGCGACGGCGATTGACATGATGGGGGCCGAGGGTAGGATAGTTCGCGGCTGGGGTATCGTTCAGCCAAGACAGGGTATCCGGCGCGATGGTTTGGATTGCGTCTCGCATGATACCCAACGGACTGAGAAGGCTCTGCGTTCCTCCCGTGGCCAGCGATGATCCTTGATTCCGGAATCCCAACCTCTGAAGCGTATGCCGCCTGCGTCGCCTCACCTCTCTTTGAGGACCTAGAGACGTACTCCAGTGCCTTTCTCAAGCGGAACCGCGCGCATCTCTTGTGGTACAGCATTCGCTGGAGCGAAGATCCTCTGAATCATCCGACGAGGCGGTGGGAATACCCCTACACCCGCGAGCGACTCGCACGAGCGAACGGTCAACGCGTTCTCGACGCCGGCTCGGGCGTCACTTTCTTTCCTTACTACTTGATGGCGTCGAACCCCGGCCTCACGGTCACCTGCTGCGATCGCGACGGCTATGTCGGGGAAGTCTACAATAAGATAAACCGAAACCACGCTCACCAAGTGGGATTTGAGCGGTGCGACCTTTCCGCCTTGCCTTTCCCGGACGGGACCTTCGACAGCATCTATTGCATCTCGGTTCTCGAGCACACCGGAAACTGGGAAG
>JBOIFZ010000204.1:0-6059 GCA_050741735.1 Burkholderiales bacterium | reverse complement strand
AGCTGGTTGAGCAGGTGCAGCGGCACGATCATGGTCACGCCGTCGAGCGCGTGGCCGGGCTCGAATCGGTAGGCAAGATCGAAGGTCTGCATTCCCACCGCCAGCGCATCCGGGAAAAGATCCTCGGTCACCTGCTCCGCGGAATGGCGCATGAGGTAGTCGCGGGTCAGGAACAACAGCTTCGGGTTGTCGCGCTCGGCTTCCCTGCGCCATTTCTCGAAATCCACCGCGCTGTAGATCCCTTGCGGAATTCGTTCGGCGTAGAACGCGAAGATCGCTTCGTCGTCCACCAGGACGTCATGGCGACGCGACTTGTGCTCGAGTTCCTGCACCTCTTCGATCAGCCGGCGGTTGTGGTCCAGGAACAGCGCGTTCCCCACAAAATGGCCGGCGACCAGCGCGCCGCGGATGAAAAGTTCCCACGCTTCCTTGGGGTCAATGGGGCCGTATTGCACCCGCCGTTTGGGCACCACCACCAGGCCGTACACCGTCACCTGCTCGTAGGCGACCACGCTGCCCGAGTCCTTCGACCAGTGCGGCTCGCGATAGCTGCGCCTGGCCAGGTGCTGGCCCAGTTTTTCGATCCACTCCGGCTCGATTGCCGCGACACAACGGGCGAACAGGCGCGTGGTCTCGGTGAGTTCCGCCGCCATCACCCACTTCGGCCCCTTCTTCTTGAGCGCGGAGGCCGGGCTGAGCACGAACTTGATCTGGCGTGCCCCGAGGTAGATTCCCGCTTCTTCCGACTTGAAGCCGATGTTGCCCAGCAGTCCGGCCAACAGCGCGCGGTGGATCTCCTCGTAACGAGCCGCCTTCTCGTTCAGCCGCCAGCCCATCTCCGCCACCAGCGCGTGCAACTGGCCGTGCAACTCGCGCCATTCGCGCAGCCGCAGATACGACAAAAAGCGCTCGTGGCATTCGCGCACCAGCAGGCGGTTCGACTTCTTGTGCTTGAGCGCTTCCTCGAACCATTTCCAGATGCTCAGATAGGTCAGAAAATCGGAACGCTCGTCGAGATACTCCGCGTGCGCCTGCGTCACCGCTTCCTGCTTGTCCATCGGCCGTTCACGCGGATCCTGCACGGACAGTGCCGCGGCGACGATCAGCACTTCATTCAGGCAGCCCTCCTGTTTCGCCGCGACCAGCATGCGCCCCACCCGCGGATCGATCGGCAGCTTCGCCAGCTGCTCACCAACCGGTGTGAGCTTGCGCGCCTCGTCTACCGCGCCGAGCTCGGCCAGCAGTTGATAGCCGTCGGCGATCATTCTCGAGGCCGGCGCATCGACAAATGGAAAGTCCTCGATCTCGCCGAGTTTCAGCGCGCCCATGCGCAGGATCACCGAGGCGAGCGAAGAGCGCAGGATTTCGGGGTCGCCGAATTCGGCACGGGCCTTGAAATCCTCTTCGCCATAGAGGCGCACGCAGATGCCGCTCATCACCCGCCCGCAGCGCCCCGCGCGCTGGTTGGCCGAAGCCTGCGAAATCTTTTCGACCTGCAGCAGTTCCACTTTGTTGCGATAACTGTAGCGGTTGATGCGGGCGAGCCCCGAGTCGATCACAAAACGAATGCCCGGAACGGTGAGCGAGGTCTCCGCCACGTTGGTGGCAAGCACGATGCGGCGCGTGCCGCCCCCGGGTGCAAAGATGCGCTCCTGCTCCTGTGCAGACAGCCGCGCGAACAGCGGCAGGATCTCCGCGCCCTGCGGATGATGCTTGCGCAAGGCCTCAGCGGCTTCGCGGATTTCCCGCTCCCCCGGCAGGAACACCAGCACATCGCCGCTGCTGGGGCGCGCGGACACGTTAGCGACGGAGTCGCCCGTTTGCGGGTAGCGCGCAATCGCGCCGCCCTCCCCACCGGATCTCTTAGTGAACGCCGTATTGGCGGCCCGCGCAGTCACCTCGTCCACCGCATCGACGATCGCCTGCGGCAGGTCGATTTCGTGCTCGTCTTCGTCGTTCTCGTCGAACGGGCGGTACCACACGTCCACCGGGTACAGCCGTCCCGACACCTCGATCACCGGCGCATCGTCGAAGTGCCTGGAGAAACGTTCGGCATCGATGGTCGCGGAAGTGACGATCAGTTTCAGCTCGGGCCGGCGCGGCAACAGTTGCTTGACATAACCGAGCAGGAAATCGATGTTCAGGCTGCGTTCGTGCGCCTCGTCGATGATCAGCGTGTCGTACTGCGACAACCAACGCTCACCCTGGGTTTCCGCGAGCAGGATGCCGTCGGTCATCACTTTCACGAAATTGTCGCTGCTGGTCTTGTCGGTGAAGCGCACCTGGTAGCCGACCACGTCACCGAGCGTGGTCCGCAACTCCAGGGCGATCCGGGAGGCCACCGAGCGCGCGGCGATCCGGCGCGGCTGGGTGTGGCCGATCATGCCCTGCACGCCGCGCCCGAGCTCGAGACAGATCTTCGGCAGTTGCGTGGTTTTGCCGGAACCGGTCTCGCCGCAGACGATCACCACCTGGTGCACGCGAATCGCCTCTGCGATGTCGCCGCGTTTCGCGCTGATCGGCAACTCTTCCGGGAACGTGACCTGCGGCAGCCTCGCCCGCCGCTGCTCCACCCGTTCAACGGAGTGCAGCGCGTCGGCAGTGAGCTTGTCGCGCTCGGCGGACACGTCCTTGCCGCCGCGGGCCGACTCCTCGAGCTGCTTTAGACGCGCGCGCAGAGGGCCGCGCGCGCGCAGCATGCCGCGATCGATGGCTTCGCGCAGCTCGCGCAAATCATCTCCAAGCTGCCGCTTAAGATTGGGCGCAGGGCTCATCGGGAGGGTGAAAAATGGTGCAGCGAAGGGCGATACACAACTAGCGATTGTAAACGACTCGCGTGCCCTGCCGCCGCGAGGCATGCAGGCGCGGGCGCCGCGGACACCGCCCCGGCTGACGCTATCGCGGCAAGATGTGTCCAATTCGATGAACGCCACAGCCCGGATTTGAACCGGACAAAGCGGGCCTTCTACGGCTGCTTTTTGTTACATTGCTACTTTCGAACAATCAGTTGGATCAGGATCGTGCCGCCTTCCAAAAGACAACCTCGGCAGACGGGCCGCGCTCATTTTGCTACAAGCGGCAAGCTGCGCATCGGCGATGACTGGAATGCCATCACCATCATCGCCCTGTCCCAGGACAACCCGCTGAAAGCCGTCGCGGAGTTCGTGGAGAACAGCATCGACGCGGGCGCCCGCAACATCACCATCACGCGCGGCCGGGAACGCGGCGAGCACTATCTGATGGTCGCTGACGATGGTAGCGGCGTGCCGAAGGATGGTGACGGTACGCCGGACTTCCGCTTTGTGGCAACCCACATCTGCGATTCAATCAAGCGGCAACTGAAAACGGGCGGCAGCAAAGGCATTCAAGGCGAGTTCGGCATCGGATTGCTGTCCTTCTGGACCGTGGGAGAAGAGCTGGCGATGACCTCGTCGGGCACCGACGGACGTGTCTACGAAATGCACATGCGCAAAGGCGACCCCACCTACAGCGTAACAAGCCGCAATGCGCTGGTGCCCGAAGCCGGCGCACGCCTCAAGATTTCCCCACTTCTGCCGGGGATCCGGCAGCTTTCCGGCGAGAAGATTCAGTGGTATCTGGCTTCGGAACTGCGCGAACGCATCCGCCAGTCGGGTGCACGCATCAAGGTGATCGACAAGCAGGCCCGCAAGGAATTCAACGTCGAACCCCGGCAGTTCACTGGCGAGCTGCTGCATCATCTGCCGGCACCGACGCCAGCGTTGGGCGAGGTCTATCTGGAGCTGTATCTGAACCCGGCCGATCCGGGAAACGAAGTCGGACTCTATCGTTCCGGCACGCGCATTCTGCGTTCGCTTACCGAGCTCGACGCGTTCCGCAAAGCGCCCTGGACCGATGGTTACCTGCAGGGCATCATCGATGTACCGTTCCTGAATCTCACTCCCGCCACCCGTACCGGCGTGATTCACGACGCCGCGCTCGAGTCGTTCGCGGTGGCGATGTCACCGGTTGAGGAAAAGCTTGCGGCTCTCCTCGACGAACAGAAGCGGGCCGAGGAAGAACGCAGCAGTCGCGATACGCTGCGCACCATCCAGCGCGCATTCCGCGAGGCCATGTTCGCCCTGCCCGCGGAGGAATACGACTGGTTCGATATCAACTCGCGCCAGAAAGGCGCCGCTACCAATGGTGTAAAACCGCCTTCGGCGGATGGCGCGGAAACCGAAGGCATCGCGGTCGCTGGTGAGAACGCAGACACGCCGTCGCAACGCCAGTTCTTCGAGTATGCGGGGCCGCTCTACAGCGTTCGCATCGCGCCGGCCGCTTGCACGGTTGCGGTCGGCGCGTCGCGAGCGTTGCAGGCGCTTGCGCGCGACGCCAGCCGGCGCCCCATCGCAGATGGCGTGGATTACACCTGGCGCCTGCTCGACGGGGCGGGCCGGCTGGAGGATGCAAGCGCGCAGTACGTCACCTATTTTGCCCCTGAAGAACCATGTCTGGTGCGCATCGGGGTCACTGCGCGTCAAGGCGACATGATTTGCGATGCAGACGCATTGATCACGGTAACCGACAGCCTGCTGCCAGAAGCCAGGGATCGGCTGTCCGCCCGCCACGGTCTGCCGGGGTACACGCTGGAGCACGCGCCGGGCAAGCTGTGGCGCTCCCGCTACGACGCCGAGCAGAACCTGATCGTCGTCAACAGCGGGCACCGCGATTTCATCTACGCCTCGCGCGCCAAGGCACTCAAGTTGCGCTATCTGGTGCGTCTTTACGCGAAGGAAATGGTGCGCAAGAACTTTCCTGGACTCCCCGCGGATCAATTGCTGGACCGTTTGATAGAGCTATCGCTCTATACCGAAGAACACCTGCGCTGACGAAGCGGCGCAAGCCGCGGGCGCACCATCCCGCTTGCATTCGACAAAGCACTATAGGGTCAGGCCTCAATACTGTTCGTTTAGATGAAATCCACGAAGTTCTGTCTCGGTGATAGCGGCATGGATCCGAGCAGTGCTGGCGAGAAGTCAACAAGTGACAGCAAGTGACAGCAAGTGACAGCCAAGTGACAGCAAGTGACAGGGTCAGGCCTTGCCTTTTGCCTCCCCCCGGCGTAGCGTGCCCTGCATGGCCCGCCCACTGCGCATCGAATTCCCCGGCGCCGTCTACCACGTCACCTCCCGCGGCGACCGCCGCGAGCCGATCTTCGTCGATGATGAGGACCGGCATGCGCTTCTGAACGTTGTGGCCCAGGCGCTCTGCCGTTTCGATGGCGAGATGCTGGCCTACTGCCTGATGGGCAACCACTACCACTTCGTGCTCCATACCCGCCGGGCCAATCTGTCGCTGCTCATGCGCCAGATCAACGGGGTCTACACCCAGACGTTCAATCGCCGGCACAACAAGGTCGGGCACCTGTTCCAGGGCCGCTTCAAGGCCATCCTGGTGGACCGGGATGCCTACTTGCTGGAAGTCTGCCGGTATGTGGAGCGGAACCCGGTGCGCGCCGGGATGACCCGCAAACCCGGCGCCTGGCCCTGGTCGAGCTACCGGGCCCATGTGGGCCAGGAAGCAGCACCCGAGTGGCTGGATACCGACGGCCTGCACGGCTACCTGCTGGGGCGGGCGGTGCGCAGCGCCGCCGATCGCCGGCGGGCCGCCAATCGCTATGCGGATCTGGTGGCCGCAGCAGCCGATGTGCGGCTGTGGGACAGTGCGCTACGCCAGCAGATCTATCTGGGGGATGAGGCCTTTGTCGAGCGCATGCAGGCGCTCGCCAAGCCGCAGAATACTGCCGATCATGACATCCCCAAGGCACAACGTCGCAAGGTGCGCAGCCTCGCACAGTGGCTGGGCAGCTGCGAGACCCGCGAGGAGGCGCTGTATCAGGCGCACACGCAAGGCACTCTGAGCATGAGCGCCATTGCCGGGGAACTGGGACTTTCGGTTTCCCGAGTCAGCCGGCTGATCGCTCGGGCCGAGCAGGCAAAAGGCAAGGCCTGACCCCATGCACACATGCACATGCATGCACATGCTTGACCCCATGCACCTGCTGGGCGGCCCGTTGCGTCTGTCGGGCTACCGCATCC
>JBOIFZ010000203.1:0-5685 GCA_050741735.1 Burkholderiales bacterium | reverse complement strand
GCGCTCTTACCGCACCTTTTCACCCTTACCCCGACGAATCGGGGCGGTATGTTTTCTGTGGCACTTTCCGTCGAGTGAATCGAGCGTGCGCCGGTCAAAAGACCCGGCGCCACACAGTCCGACCACCCTCCCGGACGTTATCCGGCACACTGCTCTGTGGAGTTCGGACTTTCCTCTCCCGACCCGCTTGCGCGGGACGGCAGCGACCGTCCGGTCCGCCAGCCAACACTTATATTATAAGGGCTTTTCAACGCAGAGGCCGCAGAGATCGCCGAGGAAGACAAGACATAAGGAGCAGCGTTATCAGTTGCTGGTGCCCTTCTAAACCCACTAATAATGACGTCCACATCCTGCTTCAGCTCTCTCCGCGATCTCTGCGGGCTCTGCGTTGAGAATGACCTCTTTGTTACACTGGCTCTTCGGCCATGAACACGCTGGAAGCCATCAACATCGCGCTGCGCTCGCTATGGGCAAACAAGCTGCGCTCGGTGCTCACCCTGCTGGGGGTGGTGATCGGGGTGGCCGCGGTGATCGCCGTGGTCACGTTCGTGAGCGGCCTGAACAGGTACGTGGCGGAAAAGATCTTCAACCTGGGCGCCGATGTATTCATCGTCAACAAACAGCGCAACGTGATCACCAACACCGACCAGTGGCTGGAAGGTTTGCGCCGCAAGAAGATCACCATGGAGGATTACGAGGCCGTCCGCGAAGCCTGCCGGTCCTGCAAGGTGGTAGGAGTGGCGGTGAACACCTTTAACGGGCACGTGCGCTACGGCAATGAGTCCAGTTCGGACACGGTGGTGCGCGGCTGGACGCCTTCCATGGCCCGCATCTACGACCTCGACCTGATTGCCGGACGCGCCATCACCGAAGCCGACGTCCACGGCGGAACGCTGGTGGCGGTGGTGGGCCACGATATTTACGAGAAGGTGCTGGGCGCCGGCGACCCCCTGAACAAGGAAATCCGCGTGGACGGCAACACCTATCAGGTGATCGGCGTGGGGAAACGGGAAGGCAAGACCCTGGGCCAGAGCCGCGACAACTGGGTGATCGTCCCCATTTCCTCGTGGATACGGCAGTACGGCACGTCGCAGACCAGTATTCGCATCTGGGGAAAGGCGTATGGAGTGGGGGCTCCGCTCGAGGACGCCATGGACGAAGTGCGGGTGGTGCTGCGCGCGCGTCGCCACGTTCCCGCCGGTGACAAGGACGACTTCGAGATCGATACCAACCAGACCTTCCTCAGCCTGTGGGCCAATCTGAGCAGCACGTTCTTCATCGTGATGGTGGCCATCGCCTCCATGTCGCTGGTGGTAGGCGGCATCGTGATCATGAACATCATGCTGGTGTCGGTGACCGAGCGCACCCGCGAGATCGGCATCCGCATGGCGATCGGCGCGCGCCGCCGCGACGTCCTGCTGCAGTTTCTGCTGGAAGCCGTCATCATTTCGGTGATCGGCTGCTGCGTCGGAGTGGCGCTCGGGGTCGGCGGCGCATTTTTCGCCGAGCGCGCAGCGCAGACCACGGTGGCCGTCACCTCCGGTTCCATCGTGCTCGCCTTCGCCGTTGCCGCTGCCACCGGCGTGTTTTTCGGCCTGTACCCGGCGCGCAAGGCCGCCTACCTGAAGCCCATCGATGCACTGCGCTACCAATAGGCGCAAAATACCGCCTTCGCACGGCAACGGCGGTGCCGTCGGTTCTGGTCCGGCCTGTGCCGCGCCCTGCGCGATGCGGAATGTTTTTGTCATGACCACTCGACAATATTCGACGCTCGATTCTTTCTCAGGACGCGCATTGTGGTGCGCGCTGTCTGCGCTGCTTGCTGCCTGCGCGCTCGCCGGCTGTTCCGACAAGAACAACGCGCAGGCCGAGGCGAAGAAGACGCCACCCGCGATTCCGGTGCTGGTCGCGCAGGCCGTTGAGAAACGCATGCCGCTGCGGCTGCACGCCATCGGCAACGTCGAAACCGTCGCCACGGTGGCAGTGAAGGCGCGCGTGGACGGCCAGATCTTCAGGGCCTACGTGCGCGACGGCCAGGACGTGACCAGGGGCGACCTGCTGTTCCAGCTCGATCCCAGCCCCTACGAATCGCAGCTCGCGCAGGCCCAGGCCAACCTCGCGCAAGGCCAGGCGCAGCTCGAGTACCTGCGCGGACAGGAGAAGCGCTACCAGGAACTGCTGGCGCAGAACTTCGTCTCGCGGGAAGGTTATGCGCAGGTGGCGTCGAATTTTCAAGCTGCCGGGGCCAGCGTCAATGCCGCCGCCGCTGCCGTCGAGTCCGCGCGCGTCAACCTAGCCTACACGACCATCCGCTCACCGATCGGCGGGCGCGCCGGCAAGGTGCTGCTCAGTGAGGGCAACCTGGTCAAGGCCAACGATGCCAATGCGCTGGTGGTCATCAACCAGATTTCGCCGATCTATGTCAGCTTCGCGGTGCCCGAGCAGCATCTCGGCGAAATCCGCGCCAACAAGGGCAAGGCGCCGATGCGCGTCGAGGCGGAAGTCGAAAAAGGAAAAATGGTCCCCGGCAAGCTCGCCTTTGCCGACAACACCGTGGACGCGACCACCGGCACCATCCGCCTGCGCGGGCTGTTCGCCAATGTGGACAAACGGCTCTGGCCGGGCCAGTACGTCGACACCTGGATCACTCTGCGCGACGAGGAGCGCGCGCTGGTGGTACCCGCTCAGGCGGTGCAAACCGGGCCCAACGGCCAGTACGCCTACGTGGTCAAGGAAGATTCCAGCAGCGAGATGCGCACCATCGCGGTCAGCCGCACCGACGGCGAAGAGGCGGTGATCGCCTCCGGGCTCAAGGCCGGCGAAACGGTGGTAACGGATGGTGCCTCGCGGCTGCTGCCCGGCTCCAGGGTCAGCGTGAAGAGCGCGAAAAAAGAGTCGTGAACGTCGCCGAAGTGTTCGTGCGCCGTCCGGTCATGACCGGCCTGATCATGATCGGTATTCTGATTTTCGGCATTTTCAGCTACCGCCTTCTGCCGGTGGCCGACCTTCCAAACGTCGACTTTCCCACCATCGCGGTGACCGCCGCGCTGCCCGGCGCCAGTCCGGAGACCATGGCTTCCGCGGTGGCGACACCGCTGGAAAAGCAGTTCTCCACCATCGCCGGGCTGGACTCGATGGATTCCCTGAGCGCCCAAGGCAACACCCGCATCACGCTGCAGTTCTCCCTGGACCGCAACATCGACGCCGGCGCGCAGGACGTACAAGCAGCGATCTCGCGCGCGCTGAATCAATTGCCGAAGGAAATGAGCGCGCCGCCTTCGTTCCGCAAGGTCAATCCCGCCGACTCGCCGATCTTCTATCTCGCGCTCACCTCTTCGACGCTGCCGCTTTCCACGGTGGACGAATACGCCCAGACACTTTTGGCGCAGCGCATTTCCACCACCAGCGGCGTGGCACAGGTGCAGGTGCTGGGATCACAGAAGTACGCGGTGCGGGTACAGCTCGACCCCAAAGCACTGGCCTCGCGCGGCATCGGCATCGACGAGGTCGCGGACGCGATCGGCCGCCAGAACTCCAACCTTCCAACCGGTACGTTGTTCGGGCAACACCGCGCCTACACAGTGGAAACCAACGGCCAGCTCGCCAACGCCGCATCGTTCCGCCCGATCGTGGTGGCCTACCGCAACGGCGCACCGGTGCGTCTGGGTGAACTCGGCCGGGTGGTGGACGGGGTCGAGAACGACAAGCTCGCCGCCTGGTACAACGACCAGCGCAGTATCCTGCTGGCGATCCAGCGCCAGCCCGGCACCAATACCATCGAGGTGGTCGATTCGATCAAGCTGCTGCTGCCCACCTTCCGGGCGCAGGTGCCGCCCGGCATCAGCATCGAGATCCTGTACGACCGCTCCCAGTCCATCCGTGAGTCGGTGGACAACGTTCAGTTCACGCTGGTGCTGGCGCTCGCCCTGGTGGTGCTGGTGATCTTCCTGTTCCTGCGCAACCTCTCCGCCACGCTGATCCCCAGCCTGTCGCTGCCGATGTCAATCGTCGGCACGTTTTCGGTGATGTACCTGATGGGGTTCAGCCTCGACAATCTTTCCCTGATGGCGCTGACGCTGTGCGTTGGCTTCGTGGTTGACGACGCCATCGTCATGCTGGAGAACATCAACCGCCATCTCGAAATGGGCAAGTCGCCGATGCAGGCAACGCTCGACGGCGCGCGCGAGGTCGGCTTTACCATCGTCTCCATGACGCTGTCGCTGGCTGCGGTGTTCATTCCGGTGCTGTTCATGGGCGGCGTCCTCGGCAGGCTGCTGCACGAGTTCGCCGTTACCATCATGGCGGCGGTGCTGGTGTCCGGCTTCGTGTCGCTTTCGCTCACGCCGATGCTTTGCAGCCACTGGCTGCGCTCCGGAAAGCAGGAGACCCACGGCCGCATGTACCGCTGGAGCGAGCGCGCGTTCGACGCCATGCGCGATTTCTACGAAGTCACGCTGCGGTGGGCGATGGCCCGGCATCGCCTGGTCATAGCGATGTTTGTGGCGGTGTTCGCGATCACCGCGTATCTGTTGGTCAGCATTCCGAAGGGATTCCTGCCTAGTGCGGATACCGGACAGCTGCTGGCGTTCACCGAGGGGGCACAGGACATCTCCTTCGACTCAATGGCGGAGAAGCATCGCCTGGCCGCCAACATCATTCGCGCCGACCCGAACGTCGAGGCGGTCATGGCTTTCATGGGCCCGTCGTCTTCCGGCTCCAGCCAGACGCTCAATCTGGGCCGGGTTTTCGTGCGCCTGAAGCCGTACCAGGAACGCCTCCCCGCCGACCAGATCATCCAGGAACTGCGGCCGAAACTCACCGCCATTCCCGGCATGAAGGTGTACCTGCAGAACCTGCCGCTGATCCGCATCGGCGGCAGGCTCACCAAGAGCGAATTCCAGTACACGCTGCAGGACGCCGACACCGCGGAGCTGTACCGCTGGGCGCCCGTACTTGAAGACAAGCTGCGCTCGATGCCCGATTTCCAGGACGTCAACAGTGACCTGCAGGTCACCAATCCCACTGTAAAGGTCGAGATCGACCGCGACAAGGCGTCAACGCTCGGCGTGACCGCCGAGCAGATCGAGGACGCGCTCTACAGCGCCTATGGGGCGCGCCAGGTCTCGACCATCTTCACGCCGAGCAACGACTACTGGGTGATCCTGGAGCTGGCGCCGCAATACCAGGCCAGCCCCGAGGCGCTGTCGCTGCTGTACGTGCGCTCAGGTTCCGGCGCACTGGTGCCGCTCGCGGCGGTGGCGAAGATCGTCGGCGGCGTCAGCCCGCTCACCATCAGCCACCAGGGCCAGCTCCCGGCCGTCACCATTTCCTTCAACCTCAAACCGGGGGTTGCGCTGTCCCAGGCGATCGCGCAGGTGAATGCCGTAATCGCGGAGCTGCGCATCCCGCCCACGGTGGTCGGCAGCTTCCAGGGCGCGGCGCAGGCGTTCCAGTCGTCGCTGACCGGAATGGGGCTGCTGCTATTGATGTCGGTGTTCGTGATCTACCTGATCCTCGGCATCCTTTACGAAAGCTACATCCACCCGGTCACGATTCTTTCGGGATTGCCCACGGCGGGATTCGGCGCGCTGCTGACGCTGCTGCTATTCAAGATGGATCTCAACATGTACGGATTCGTCGGGCTCATCATGCTGATCGGCATCGTCAAGAAGAACGCGATCATGA
>JBOIFZ010000202.1:0-6214 GCA_050741735.1 Burkholderiales bacterium | reverse complement strand
GAAAGCCGGCAGATGACCGGCGATAAGGTCGTTGACGCAGAGAGCGCAGAGAACGGCAAGAGAGACGCAAAGAAATACCAGAGTTCTGAATGGGAAACAGCGAATCGGGCGTGAACTGGTGCATACCTCGGTCTGCCAAGGTCCAGCTACGCGCTTCTTCTTTCTGTTTTCCTTTGCGGCCTTTGCGTTGAAAGCGTTAGATGCCGGCCATCGGCCGGCTGGTTTTTCGCAGTACACAGTACTCGCGTCAAGCGCCTAGAAGCCGCCAGCCGAAACCCGAACACTCGCGGCAGATCACGGTTCCGACCTTGCCGACAGCGTCGCAGGATTCGCACGCCACCCAGACGTGGGTGAGTTCGCTTTTGAACAGGCCGGCGCAGCGCCTGCCGTGAACCGTGTGGGTACAACGGTGATTGATCATCACGATCTGATCGGACAATTGGCCACAAACGTTGCAGACACCCAAGGGCTTGGGTTTCCTTACTCGCCTCATGCGTTTCGCCTCGCAGACGACTGACAGGATTCGACCCGATCGTTCTCTCCTGCCGGGGTCAGTTTGGCTACGTTACACTGACCTGCGCACGGACGCACGTTCTCATGAGGAGAGACAAATGTCGGGTAAATTCCGGACGGTCGGTGCAAAGCTGATGGAAACTGGCGACACCGCGGCGGCGGCGGACGCAGTCGTTGCGGCGACGCGCGCATGGCTGGAGAAGGCCGTGATCGGCCTGAACCTGTGCCCTTTCGCCAAGGCCGTGCACGTCGGAAACCAGATCCGCTACGCGGTCAGCGATGCGCAGACCCCGGAGGCGCTTTTGGCCGACCTCGCTCGCGAGTTGCAGTCCCTGGCTGCGGCCGACCCCGCGGAAGTCGAAACCACGCTGCTGATTCACCCGCGGGCGCTGGTTGAATTCCTGGACTTCAACGATTTTCTCGATATTGCGGACGCTGCTGTCGAGGAACGCGGCCTTACCGGCACAATTCAAGTTGCCAGCTTCCATCCGCATTACCGGTTCGCGGACACCGAGCCGGATGCCATCGAGAACTACAGCAACCGTTCACCCTACCCAATGCTACATCTGTTGCGCGAGGTAAGCGTCGAGCGCGCGCTGGCGGCATTCCCCGATACCGGGCGCATCCCCGACCGCAACATCGAGACCATGCGCCGCATCGGCCATGACGGCTGGCGCCGCCTCGGGCTTCCCGCGCCATCTGAACCGGCCGGGAAAACCCGGAAGTAGGCGCTCGCCTATTGCAGGGTCAGCAACCAGATGATCACGTCGCCCTTCTCGACCGGCGTGCAGTCGCGTTTGAGCAACAGACCGCAGTTCTTGCGGAACCATTTCTCGACCAACCATTCGTCGGTAAAACGTCGCGAGTTCGCAGAAGGCGCCAGCGGCAGGAACTGCCGCCTGATCTTGGGAATGTCTTCGAAACTGCCGGTGTCGGGCATGCCGTGGCAAGCCCGGCAGGGAATCTTGTCGTGATGGGCGAACTGCTCGCGACGCGGGTCCTCGTGATGGCAGGACGCGCAGGAAAGCTCGGAGCCGTCCTCGACCCGATGGCCGGAAAAGTAGAACGCCTTGCCGCGGTCGGCCGAGAACCCGGCAAAGCCGGGATCCGCCCGACCGGCCTGCACTGCATACCCCGACAGCAAGTCCTCCGGGCTCGCGCCCAGGCCGGGCAACGCCCAGAGTGCGCAAACGAGCAACAGAATTCCGCGCTTCATGCCGACTCGCATGCCTCCATTGTGCGGGGCATTGTGAAGCGATTCTGCGGACTTTGCACCCTCTCGCGGTGACCGGCTCCGGGGGCGATGTCCGCGGCCGCGAGGTACACTCGGCCGGGAAAATTCCAGCGGGAGGGGAAAATGAAGAAAGTCGTCTGGGGCATACTCAGCACCGCGAAGATCGGGCGGCAGAGAGTCATTCCCGGCATGCAGAAGAGTCAATGGTGCGAGATCCGCGCAATCGCCTCCCGTTCCGCAGAATCGGCGCGCGAAGCGGCGGCAGCGCTCGGCATCCCGAACGCATACGGGTCCTACGAGGAGCTGCTTGCCGACCCGGAAATCGAAGCCGTTTACAACCCGCTTCCCAACCATCTCCATGTACCGCTGACGCTGAAGGCCGCGGTTGCCGGCAAGCACGTGCTGTGCGAGAAACCCATTGCGCTCAACGCCGAAGAAGCCGCGCAACTGCGCGCCGTGGCCGGCAAGGTGCTGATCATGGAGGCCTTCATGGTGCGCTTCCATCCGCAGTGGCTGCGGGTCCGCGAGCACATCCGCGACGGCCGAATCGGCACGTTGCGCGCGCTGCAGATGCTCTTTTCCTACTTCAACGTCGACGCGGCCAACATCCGCAACATCGCCGCGATCGGCGGCGGCGCGCTCTATGACATCGGCTGCTATCCGATCACTGCCGGCCGGTTTTTCTTCGAATCGGAACCGCAGCGCGGCATCGCGCTGGTCGATCGCGACCCGGGCTTCGGCACCGACCGGATGACCAGCGCCTTGCTGGACTTCGGCGCCGGCCGCCATCTGGATTACACCGTTTCCACCCAGTGCGTGCACTACCAGCGCATCCAGCTCTGCGGGTCCAGGGGCCGCATCGAGATCCACATCCCGGTCAACGCACCGCAGGGCGAGAAGACCAACATTTTCATCGACGACGGGTCGTCGCTGGCCGGTGCCGGCATCCGCACCGAGACGCTGCCGGAGAGCGACCAGTACACTTTGCAGGGAGAGGCGTTCTCGCGCGCGATTCGCGGCGAAACATCGCTACCCTACGGCGTGGAAGATGCGGTGCAGAACATGCGCGTGATCGACGCGTTGTTTCGCTCCGAGAAAAGCGAAAGATGGGAGAAAGTACAGTGACGGGGATCCCCGGAGGGGACAAGTGAGGATGAAGGAGCGGCAGAATCCAGGACTCGGGACTCAGCAAGAAACCGCCGGCCGATGGCCGTCGATATGGACGTTGACGCAGAGGATTCTTTTCAATACCTTCCCTTCAATACCTTCTTTTCAATACCCGCTCGACGGGTGCCCTTGAGGGGTGCGCTCGACGGGTGCCCTTGAGGGTTACTGAGCACTTGCCCTTCTTCATCCTTCATACCCTCCGGGTACAGGTGTCCTTCCGCCTCACTTGTCCCCGCAGGGGATGATCCTTGCTCTTCACTCCCCCACCAGCCACCTCACCGTGTGTCCACCGTCCCGGTCCCGCGACAGCACCGGCCACAGCCAGTCCAGTATTGACCGCGTGATCTCCTCGAATCCGAACGGTGGGTTCACAACCAGCAGACCGCAGCCACGCATGTTTCCGCCCCAGTCGTCGCGCATCACCGAGAGTTCCGCTTGCAAAATCTTGCGTATGCCGGTTTCCAGCACCCCTCGCTCGAATGCCCGCATCGCGGTCGAGTCCATCAGCGGATACCAAAGCCCATACATCCCGGTCGCGAACCGCCGCTGGGCCTCTACGAGTCCTTCGGTCAGGCGTTTGAACTCCTGCGCGCGATCGAAGGAGGAATCGATGAATACCAGTCCGCGGCGTTCCTTGGGCGGCAGGAAGGCCCTGAGCGCCTGGTAGCCATCCATCAGGCGCACCATCACCTGCCTGTCGCCACGAAACAGCGCCTCCAGTTCTTCGCAGTCTTTCCTGTTGAGTTCGATCAGCACCATGCGGTCGTTCGGCCGAAGCAGCCGGCGCACGATGCGCGGCGAGCCGGGATAGAAGCGCAGCGTGCCGTGCCCGTTCTCCGCGCGGACCGCCTCGAGATACGGTACCAACGTGTTGGGTACGTCCTTGCGCTCCCACAACAGCGCAATGCCGTCCTTGTATTCCGCGTTCTTCTGCGCCCAGTCGTGCGTAAGGTCGTAAAGCCCGCTTCCGGCGTGCGTGTCGAGCACGAAGAACGGCTTGTCCTTCTTTTCCAGCGCGAGCACGAGCTGCGTCAGCAGCGAGTGCTTGAATACATCGGCAAAGTTGCCGGCATGAAAAAGATGTCGGTAGGCGAGCATAGAGCGGTAACGGGTGACGAGTGACGGGTAAGGGTGACGGGTGACTGCGGAAGCGTAGCGCCCTACCCCGCCCTCACTAGTCACCGTGCTGCAAAGTCATGGGATAATTCCTTTATCGTTCAATACGCTTGCACAGGAATTCCGCCATGGCCGCAGACAACGCACCCGAACTGAAAATGGATCCCGCGAACCTTTATCGCGAGGAGATCTTTACCGACCGCAAGGTCGGCACCATTCGCGTCATGACGCCGGCGAAAAGCGACGGCTCTATCGACGCCAGCCGCAAGGTCATCTACGTCGGCGAAACCCAGCTCATGACGCCGGTAGGCGCGCTGCCGCTCGCCTTCGAAATCGAAGCCGACTCGCTCGGCAATGCCGCCGCAAAGTTCGCCGAAGTCGCCCAGGTCTCGGTCGAGCGTGCGGTCAGGGAGCTTCAGGAAATGCGCCGCCAGGCCAGCTCCTCAATCGTCATCCCCGAGGGGATCCCGCCCGGGCTCGGCGGGAAAATCAAATTGCCGTAGAAGTACAGAGGAAAGACAAAAGATAAAAGAGGAAAGGTAAAGGCCTAGACCACGGTCCTGGGACCCTTCAGCTTTTTTTCTTTCCTCTTTCCTCTTTCCTCTCGCCTTTCAGTCGCCGTAGGTGAGTGAACGCGCCTTTCCCCAGAACACTCGGTACGAAAACACGGTGTACGCCACGATAACCGGCAACACCACGCAGGTGCCGACGAAAACGAACATCAGCGACTCGCGTGCCGCTGCCGCCTGCCAGATGGTGATGCGGTCCACCACCAGGTACGGAAACAGGCTGTAGGCCAGGCCGGCGAAAGCGAACACGAACACCCACACCGACAGTACGAAGGGCAGCCATTCGCGCTGCACGGCTCCGCGCCGCAGCCGGACCAGCGACACCAGGATGCCGGCGCATGCGGCGGCGGTGAGCAGCGGCAAAGGCGCCAGCCACAGGAAGCGCGGCCAGGAAAACCATTTCTCCATGATTCCTGCATGCATAAATGGCGTCGCCAGACTGATCGCTGCGACCCCTGCCGCAGTCAGCGTCACGGCGAATATTCCCCAGCGCAGCGCCCGCGCGCGCAGGTCGTTCTCGGACTTGATCACCAGCCACGTCGACCCCAGCAGCGCATAACCGCCAGCCAGCCCCAGGCCCACAAGAAGTCTGAAGACAACGAAAAAAGCGCCCTCCTCGAAGCCGGTGATGACGCCGGCGAGCATCATCCCCTGGGCGATCGCCGCCCCGAGCGAGCCGACGAAGAACAGTCGGTTCCACAAATCCTGATGCCAGCCCGAAGCCTTTACCCGGAACTCGAAAGACACGCCGCGCAGGATGAGCGCGATCAGCATCAACGCGACTTCCAGGTAGAGCGAAGACAGGATGACGCCGTGTGCATGCGGGAACGCGACCAGCAGGATTCCCACGCCGAGCACCAGCCAGGTTTCGTTTGCGTCCCAGAAGGGGCCGATCGAAGCCACCATCATGTCCTGCTCCTCGCGCGTGGCCAGCGGCAGCAGGATCCCCACTCCGAGGTCGAAACCGTCGAGGATGACGTAGGCGAGGATGGCAAGTCCCATCAGCGCCATGAAGATCAAAGGCAGATCGAGTTGCATGGCGATCATTGTCCCTGCGCACCCGCGGGCTGGAGCGCGGCGCGCGACGGCTGCCGGCGCCCATCGCCGTCCGCCTCTTTCAGCGCGAGCTGGGTGAGCACCACCATGTATGAAATCAACAACAGCGTATACACCATCAGGTAGCTGACGAACGTGAGCGCAATGTACGGAGCCGGCACGTCCGAAGCGGTTTCGGCAGTGGTGATCACGCCGTACACGAGGTAGGGCTGGCGGCCGATTTCGGTGGTGAGCCAGCCCGCCAGGACCGCCACCCACCCCGAAAACGCCATGGCGGCAAAACCCGGCAGGAGCCGGCGCGGAATCTCGCGCCGTCGCAACAGATACCAGGCGCCCGACCATGACAGCGCCAGCATCAGCACGCCCACGCCGACCATGACGCGAAAACTCCAGAACAAAGGCATGACCGGCGGGTGTTTGGCGCCGAACTCGTTCAGGCCCTTGAGCTCGCCGTCGAACTCGTGGGTGAGGATCAGGCTCGCGCCCCTGGGAATGGAGATCGCGTAGTCGTTGCGCCGCTCCTTGCCGTTCGGCATGGCGAACAGCAGCAGCGGTGCGC
>JBOIFZ010000201.1:0-3075 GCA_050741735.1 Burkholderiales bacterium | reverse complement strand
AACCCGAGATTGCGTGCGAGTTCCAGCCCGGCGAGTGTGTTCTCCGGGGCGAGCGCGCCGCCGCCGCGGTGGGCGATGATGCGGGGATAGGGCCAGGTGGATCGGGCTTCGGTCACGCTGTCGTCGTCGAAATTCAGGGTGCCTGATTATAGCGATTGGCCGCCAGACCCCGTCCCGCCTTGATTTCAGCGCCGCAAACCCCAATCCGCTCACCGGGTGCATCAGCTTGATACGGTATAATTTCCGTTGTTTTTGCGAGGGATACCATGCCCATATACGAATATCGATGTACCAGTTGCGGGCACGAGAAAGAGCTTCTGCAGAAGCTGTCGGATCTGCCCCTGACCGAGTGCCCCGCCTGCGGCAAGTCCACGCTGGGGAAACTGGTGAGTGCGGCGGGCTTCCATTTGAAGGGCAGCGGCTGGTACGCGACCGACTTCAAGGGCGTTTCCAAGCCCAAGGAAGGGTCGCGGGAGGCGCAGGACAAGAGCGAGAGCAAGGATAAGCAAGAGGCCCAGTCCAAAGAACAGCGCGCGGCCAAGGAAGATGCCAAGGCCAGGAAAGAGCCGAGCCCGACCACGACTACGACGAAGGCGCCGGTGCCCGCCACGACCGCTGCTAAGGCGGACTAGTGAAAAAATACTTCATCACGGGGCTCCTGATCTGGGTCCCGCTGGTCATTACCGTGTGGGTGCTGAGTTTTCTGGTCGGCACCCTCGACCAAACGCTGCTTCTTCTTCCGGAGACCTGGCAGCCGCGTTCGTGGCTCGGCTTTCACGTTCCCGGCCTTGGCGTGCTGATGACGCTGGCAGTCGTGTTCGTCACCGGGGTGTTCGCCGCCAACATCATCGGCCAGCGTCTGGTGATGTACTGGGAAGGTCTGCTCGCCCGCATCCCTATCGTCAAGTCGCTTTACTCCAGCGTCAAGCAGGTTTCGGACACGCTGTTTTCCTCGTCCGCGCTGGCATTTCGCAAGGCGCTGCTGGTGCAGTATCCGCGCCAGGGTTCATGGACCATCGCTTTTCTCACCGGGCAGCCGGGCGGCGATGTAGCAAACCATCTGAAAGGCGAATACGTGAGCGTGTACGTGCCTACCACACCCAACCCGACTTCCGGATTCTTCCTGATGATGCCTGCCGCGGATGTCGTGGAACTCGACATCAGCGTCGATGCCGCGCTCAAATACATTATCTCGATGGGTGTGGCGCCGCCGGAAGACAAGAGCGCGACCAGCGACGCGGCGTGACCGTTCTGCCCTTTGCCGCGCGCGCAAACGCGCGCCGTCTCAATCGATCCCCGATCCTCAATGCCCGATCCTGAACTTATGCGCACCGAATACTGCGGACTCGTCTCCACCCGGCATCTCGACCAGATCGTCACGCTCTACGGCTGGGTGCACCGGCGCCGCGACCATGGCGGCGTGATCTTCATCGACCTGCGGGACCGGGAAGGCCTGCTGCAGGTGGTCTGCGATCCGGATAACGCCGGGACTTTCGCCACCGCGGAAAAGATCCGCAATGAGTACGTGGTGAAAGTCACCGGCCTGGTGCGCCGCCGCCCAGAAGGGACCGTCAACCAGAACCTGGTCTCCGGTGAAGTGGAAGTGCTGGCGCGCTCGCTGGAAATCCTCAACCCCTCCATCACGCCGCCGTTCCAGATGGACGACGACAACCTGTCGGAAACGGTGCGGCTCGAATACCGCTACCTCGACCTGCGCCGGCCGCAGATGCAGATGAACCTGCGGCTGCGCTACCGGGTGGCGATGGCGGTGCGGCGTTTCCTCGATGCACAGGGCTTCATCGACGTCGAGACACCGATGCTCACCAAGTCCACCCCGGAAGGCGCGCGCGACTACCTGGTGCCGAGCCGTGTGTACCCGGGAGAGTTCTTCGCGCTGCCGCAGTCGCCGCAGTTGTTCAAGCAATTGCTGATGGTGGCGGGCTTCGACCGTTACTACCAGATCACCAAGTGCTTCCGCGACGAAGACCTCAGGGCCGACCGGCAGCCGGAATTCACCCAGATCGACATCGAGACTTCCTTCCTGGGCGTGGCCGAGATCACGCTGCTGATGGAAGAGATGATCCGCAGCCTGTTCAGGGAAGTGCTGGATGTGACGTTGCCGAACCCCCTGCCGCGCATGAGCTTTGCGGAGGCGATGTCGAAATACGGCTCCGACAAACCGGATCTGCGCGTGCCGCTCACGCTCACCGAACTGACCGACGTCATGCGCGAGGTCGATTTCAAGGTTTTCCGTGAGGCGGCTGTTGCGTCGGGCGGCCGGGTGGCGGCGCTGCGGGTGCCGGGCGGCGGCACACTGTCGAGGAAGGAAATCGATGACTTCACGCAGTTCGTTGCCATCTACGGCGCCAAGGGACTGGCGTACATCAAGGTCAACGACGTCGCCAAGGGCGTGGAGGGACTGCAGTCGCCGATCCTGAAATTCCTGCCCGAGACCGTGGTGAAAATCCTCCTCGAGCGCACCGGCGCGAAGGACGGCGACCTGATTTTCTTTGGTGCCGACAAGGCCAAGGTGGTGAACGAAGCGCTCGGCGCGCTGCGCAACAAGGTCGGACACGAGCGCGGGCTGGCCGAGAAAGGCTGGCGGCCGCTGTGGGTGGTGGATTTTCCGATGTTCGAATGGAACGAGGAGGACAAGCGCTGGGACGCGCTGCACCATCCTTTCACCAGCCCGATGGACGGTCACGAGGCGTATCTTGAAGCCGATCCCGGCAAGGCGCTGTCGAAGGCTTACGACATGGTGCTCAACGGCGGGGAAATCGGCGGCGGGTCGGTGCGTATCCATCGCCAGGAAGTGCAATCCAGGGTATTCAGGGCGCTGGGGATCAGTGCGGAAGACGCGCAGAAGAAATTCGGCTTCCTGCTGGAAGCGCTGCAGTTCGGCGCGCCGCCCCACGGCGGGATTGCCTTCGGCCTGGACCGCATCGTCGCCATGATGGCGGGCGCGGAGTCCATCCGCGACGTGATCGCCTTCCCCAAGACCCAGCGGGCGCAGGACCTGATGTGCAAGGCGCCCGGCCCCGTAGACGAGAAGCAGCTGCGCGAGCTGCATATCCG
>JBOIFZ010000200.1:0-2342 GCA_050741735.1 Burkholderiales bacterium | reverse complement strand
GATCTGACCTCGGAGGCGATCGAGGGCGGCGGACGATCCCTTTTGCGTCTGATCTCAGGTCGCATCCCCAAGTAAAGTTGGGGCCCCTGCTCCGCCTCGACAGCCGCCCCGCTTGCGGGGATGCGACCGTGCAACCGGCCAATAGCGTGTCGACCACCGGCCTTACGCGTGTCTCCGCGGTCAGATCCCCAGAGGGGCCCCACTTCCGCGCTCCGACACGCACGGCGAGGACTCGTAACACAGCATGGCGCCGATTCTCGTCGGGTTTTCAGCCGCGAATTAGCGGGACAGGACGCTAACATGAAACGCGAATCCGTCGGACCTGCGGTGCTGGTCGAGTCACTCGACCAGGAAGGGCGGGGCGTTGCGCATGTGGACGGCAAGGTGATCTTCATCGAAGGCGCGCTCCCCGGCGAAGTGGTCGAGTTCGCATCCTACCGGCGCAAACCGAACTATGAGTTCGCCGAGGCAAAAAGAATCGTACGTGCGTCGGTCTCGCGCGTGGTAGCGCGTTGCCGCTATTTCGGCGTCTGTGGCGGCTGCAGCATGCAGCACCTGGAGCCGCGTGCCCAGGTGGCGGCGAAGCAGCGCGTCCTCGAGGAAAATCTGGCCCGCATCGGCAAAGTGACTGCCGAGACCATGCTTTCCCCGATTCATGGTCCGACCTGGGAGTACCGTTACCGCGCGCGCTTCTCGGCCCGCTATGTCCCGAAGAAAGGCACGCTGGTCGGTTTTCGCGAACGTCACAGCAGCTTCGTGGCCGACATGCAGACTTGCGAGGTCGTACCGGCCCGCATCTCCGCATTGCTGGTACCGCTGCGGCAACTGATCGCCTCGCTGTCCATCCGCGAGCGTCTGCCGCAGGTGGAGCTCGCCATCGGCGATGCGGTCGATGTTCTGGTGCTGCGGGTGCTGGAGCCGCCTGACGCCTCCGACCAGGACAAGCTCAGGCAGTTCGCGGTACGGCATCGGGTACAGCTTTTTCTGCAGCCCAAGGGCCCGGATTCAATCTATCCCTTCTTTCCGCTGGATGCGCCGCCGCTGCAGTACCGGATTCCCGATTTCGACCTGACTTTTCCGTTCAATCCCACCGATTTCACCCAGGTGAATCACGAGATCAACCGGGCGCTGGTGCGGCGGGCGATCACGCTGCTGGACCCGCAGCCGGATGACCAAATCGGCGACTTTTTCTGCGGCCTGGGAAATTTCTCCCTGGCGATCGCCAGGTCGGGCGCACAGGTTACCGGCATCGAGGGCAATCCCGGACTGCTGCAGCGCGCCCGGGAGAACGCCGTGCGCAACGGGCTGGAAACAAGGTGCCGGTTTGTCGAGCGGGACCTGTTCACCATCACCGGAGACGACTGGATCGGGCTTGCGCCATTTGACCGGATCCTGATCGATCCGCCGCGCGACGGGGCGATCGGGTTGGTGAAGGCGATCGGTGAAGCGCCGCCCGCGCGCATCGTCTACATATCCTGCAATCCGGCCACGCTGGCGCGCGACGCGGCGGTGCTGGTGCATTCACACGGCTATCGGCTGGCCGCGGCGGGCGTGGTGAACATGTTCCCGCATACCTCGCACGTGGAATCCATCGCCCTGTTCGAGAAGCCCTGAACAGGAAACCGGAATGAAAAAAGGGCAACCCGACGGGGTTGCCCTTTTCTTGAGGCGAGGCAGGATCAGTCGCGTTCGCCGGAGAATGCCATGAGCAGTTGCAGCAGGTTGGCGAATATGTTGAACAGGCTCATGTACACGCCCGTTGCCGCCATGATGTAGTTGGTCTCGCCGCCATTGACGATGCGGCTGACGTCGTGCAACAGGAACAGCGAGAAAACCACGACCACCAGCGCGGAAAGCGCCAGAGCCAGAGCCGGAATCTGGAAGAACATGTTGGCGATCATGGCGAGCAGCAGCACGATCATGCCCACGAACAGGAATTTGCCCATGAAGCTGAAGTCCTTCTTCGTGGTGGTGGCAATTGCGCCCATCGCCAGCAGAATGCCGCCGGTGCCTGCGGCGGCCATGCCGATCAGTTGCGGGCCATTCCTGAACGACAACGCGATGTTGAGCAGGGGTCCGAGCCACCAGCCGAGGATGAACGTCATCCCGAGCAACAGGACCACGCCCAGGCCGCTGTTGCGATTGGCGGCGATGGCAAATTGCAGGCCGATCACACCCGCGATCATCACCAGCGACATCATGATCGGGTGCTGCATGATGATCCCGCCGGTGGCCATGCCGACCAGGGCTCCGATCACGGTTGGGACCATGGTCAGTGCAAGCAGCATGTAGGTGTTTCGCAACACCTTGTTCTGCGCAAGCGTCAACTGCCCCGATTGCGC
>JBOIFZ010000199.1:0-7594 GCA_050741735.1 Burkholderiales bacterium | reverse complement strand
CGCCATGACCGCGTGTATGAGAAAGCTCCTGACCATACTCAATGCCATGTTAAAAACGAATCAAACATGGAAAATTCAGCCTTCTTCTTGACACGGTTGCTCTCCCCCCAAAGGGCGGAGAGGGTGAGAAAAAACGGTCAAAGCCGCAGTCTACTTGATGCACCCTCTCCAGCTTACTGGAGAGGGCGGGGTGAGGTAATTTCCTCTGTGCTCTCTGTGCCCTCTGTGGCTTACGCACTTTTTAGTAGGTCAAGAAATGCGCCAAAGCATTGGCGGCGATGCGGCTGCCCCACTCTGGGGTGAAGTGGCCGGCCTCGTCAACTTCGAGCGGCGGCGGGCAGCCGCGGATGTGGCGGCGCAACGCCTGCATCACGGGCGCGCCGAGCACCGGGTCCTGCATGCCGATCGCCATGTAACTCGTACCCTTCCATTTTCTCGACCACCAGTCGCGCGCCGCCCTTGAGATTTCCGCGCCAGGCGCGTCGGGTCGATCGGGGACGAGTTGGGGAAAGCGACGTACTCCGGCCTTGTGGCGCCCATCGGGAAACGGCGCGTCGTAAGCCGCGCGCTCTTCCGCGGTGAGATGCGGACAGGCGCGCCCCAGCAGCTTGCCCACTACCATGTCCGGATGCTCGGCCGCCCACTTTCGCCACGCCAGAAACCCCTCCGGCAGTGGCGCGTCGCCGGTTCCAAGGGTGGTGTTCATCACCAGCAGCCGGGTGAAACGCTGCGGCATTTCCATCGGCAGGGTCAGCCCCAGCAGCCCGCCCCAGTCCTGGCACACCAGTGTGATGTTTCCGAGATCGAGTTCATCGATCAGCGCCTTGAGCGCGCCCCGGTGAAAATCGAAGGTATAAGCCGCGTCATCCGCCGGTTTGTCGGAACGGCCGAAGCCGAACAGGTCCGGCGCGACCGTGCGCAATCCGGCGCCGGTGAATACCGGGATCATGCGCCGGTAAAGAAACGACCAGGTCGGTTCGCCGTGAAGGCATAGGAACACGTCCGCGTCGCGGGGGCCCTCGTCCACGTAATGCATCCGCAGGCCCGCGTAACCGTGAAGATGGTTCAGGTACCGCGGCTCATGGTCGAAACCGGGCAGATTCGCGAATCGTTCTTCGGGCGTCCGCAGGATTGCCATTGCGCCGGGTTCTCAGAGTAATCGGCTCTTGTCGCCGGTCTTGAAACCGGCGAGTGGCGGCTGAACGCCGCGGCCGAGCGCGATCACCTTGAACAGCTCGCCCATTTCCGCCGGCGAGACCAGTTTCTGAACGCCGGCGGCAAGCGGCAGATATGCAGCAATCTGTTCGCAGGGCGTGCCCGCAAGCTGGTCGGCGATGCCGCAATTGATCAGGAATTGCGCCTGCGTGGCATATCCGAGCAATTGCAGTCCGGCTTCGATGCCGGCTTCGGCCACCGAGGTAAAGTCCACGTGCGTGGTGATGTCCTGCAACCCGGGAAAAAGGAAAGGGTCGTCGTGCGCGCGATGGCGGTAATGGCACATGAGCGTCCCCGTGTTACGCTGGGGATGGTAATACTCGCGGCGGCCGAAGCCGTAATCCACGCACAACAGCACGCCTCGGTCGAGCGCGCTGGCCAGCGTGCATAACAGCGCCGGCACAGCGATGGATACTTCGCTCTGGTACGGCGCTTCAATTTGCAACGTGGTCGCGGCATCCCGTAGCGCCCCCGGACCCAGGCTGCGTTCCGCCCAGGCGAATCCTTCGCCTTTCCAGGTCACGCCGCGTTCCCGTACGCCTTCCTCGCGCCACGCAAGCAGGTGAACCGGCAGCGCATCCAGCACTTCGTTCGCCACCACCACCCCGGTGAAGCGCTGCGGCAACGACGTGATCCATTCGACCCTGCCGGCGAGTCCGGGCAGCCGCTGCATCAACGACCGGCGCTGCCGCTGTACCAGCTCCGGGCTGACTTCAAGAATCCGATACCGCTCCGGGAGGCGGTTACGCGTCTGCAGCTCTTCCAGCATGGACAGGGCCAGCGCGCCCGATCCCGCACCTAGTTCCAGCACCCCGCCTCCGGTGTGCGCGAGGATATCGGCAACCTGGGCCGCCAGCGTCCGTCCGAACAATGGGGAAATTTCGGGCGCGGTTACGAAATCCCCTTGGCTTCCGAGTTTCGCGGCGCCGGCGACGTAATAACCCAGCCCCGGCGCGTACAGCGCCATCTCCATATAGCGGCTGAAGGAGATCCAGCCGCCCTGTCTTTCGACTTCCGTGCGGATCTCATCGACCAACCGATCGCTATGCCGGCGTGCGTCATCGGATGGGACCGGCAGTTCGGGGGCAGATCGGATAAGCGGATGGGCCTGCACCGGGCGGGATCGTAGGGCGGTTAAGCTACAATCGCTATTCAACAACGCGCCGGACAACTATTCAAGATCGCACCGGGCAACCCGTGCAACTGAAGACCAGGATGGCTCAGGTCAAGCGCAAACAACAGGTGGCATTGGTGACCGGTGCCGGCAGGCGGATCGGCCGCGCGATCGCGATCGGACTGGCTGATGATGGCTGGAACGTGGCAGTCCATTACCATCGTTCGAAACACGACGCCGAGACACTTGCGAATGAAATTGCGGGGCGTGGCGTGAAAGCAGAGGCGGTTGGCTGCGACCTCGAAGACGCGAACGCTTTGTCGGAACTGCTTCCCGAATGCGGCCGCCGGCTCGGGCCGGTCGGCTGCCTGGTGAACAACGCGGCGCTGTTCGAGTACGACAGTATCGGAAGCCTGGAAGCGAGAAGATGGGAACGGCACGTGAACGTGAACCTGCGCGCACCCTTGCTGCTGGCACGGGATTTCGCGAAACAACTGCCGGAAAACGTCTTGGGCTGTATCGTCAATATGCTGGACCAGAAAGTGTTCAACCTGAATCCCGATTTCCTGTCGTACACGATTGCCAAGATCGGGCTGGAAGGGGCGACCCGGGTGTTGGCGATGTCGATGGCGCCGAGGGTGCGGGTGTGCGGCGTCGCCCCGGGTATCACGCTGGTGAGCGGCGAGCAAAGCCCGGAAGGCTTCGAACGCGCGTATCGCTTCGCGCCCCTGGGCCGCAGCTCCGACGTGGAGGACGTGGTGAACGCGGTAAAATTCGTGGTGAACGCGAAATCGTTGACAGGCGAAACCATCGTCGTGGACGGCGGTCAGCATCTGTGGCCGCGCCCGCGTGACGTCCAGTTCGCGGTGGGAAAGGGCTGACATGACGGCGACTACGCTGCACCCGCGCTCGGCGGTGGGGATGACCATGGAGGGCAAGTTGGGCCGGGCCCGCCGCATCTTCCTCAAGAACTTCGAGACCCGGATTTCGATGGGGATCCACGATTTCGAGAAGAGAACCAGGCAGCGGATCATGGTCAACGTGGATCTCTATCTCGAACCGGACGCCCGGATCGAGCGCGACCACATCAGCGAAACCGTGGACTACGATTTCCTGCGTCGCGAGATCGCCGCGCTGGCAAACAGCGGCCACTTTCACCTGCAGGAGACGTTTTGCGAGAGAATCCTGGCGATCTGCCTGGCCAAGCCGGGGGTGGTGGCGGCGCGGGTGTCCAGCGAGAAGCCGGACGTGTATCCCGACTGCGAATCGATCGGTTTCGAGATTTTCCGCGCGAAGCAGGAATAAATGGCGACATTGCAGAAACAGGTTTACGAAGGCAACAAGCTCGCCAAGCGGCTGCGCCGCCAGGTCGGTGAAGCCATTGCCGACTTCGACATGATCCGCCCTGGCGACAAGGTCATGGTCTGCCTGTCGGGCGGCAAGGACAGCTACGCTCTGCTCGACATCCTGCTGTCGCTCAAGCAACACGCGCCGATCGACTTCGAAATCGTCGCGGTCAACCTCGATCAGAAGCACCCGGGATTTCCCACCGAGGTGCTGCCCGAGTACCTGACCGCGATCGGCGTGCCGTTCCGGATCGTCGAGCAGGACACCTACAGCGTGGTCAAGCGCGTCATCCCCGAAGGCAGGACCATGTGCTCGCTATGCTCGAGGCTGCGCCGCGGCGCGCTCTACCGGGTGGCAAAGGAAATCGGCGCAACCCGGATCGCTCTCGGGCACCACCGCGACGACATCCTGGAGACATTTTTCCTCAACCTGTTTCACGGCGGACGGCTCAAGGCGATGCCGCCCAAGCTGGTCAGCGACGACGGCACCCACATCGTCATCCGCCCGCTCGCCTACTGCAAGGAACAGGACCTGGAGGAATACGCAAAGATCCGCGCGTTCCCGATCATCCCCTGTAACCTGTGCGGGTCGCAGGAAAACCTGCAGCGCCAGGTGGTGAAGGATATGATGCGCGAGTGGGAGAAGAAATTCCCCGGCCGCCTGGAGATTATGTTCGCCAGCCTGCAGCGGGTTTCGCCATCGCACCTGCTCGACCCGCAACGTTTCGATTTCAAGAACCTCAAGACCCAGTCGGACGCCTACCTCGACGGGGATATCGCCTTCGACGAGGAGAACTTCTCGGCGAAGCTGCTCCAACTCCCGATCGGCAAGGCGGCGGAGGGCAAATGACGATCGTGAATTTCACACCGTGGTCCGCGCTGTTCGGCGGCGCGCTGATCGGCCTGGCGGCCGCCGGCATGTGGTGGCTGATCGGGCGGCTGGCCGGCGTCAGCAACGTACTCGGCACCGCGATGATTGCGCGCGGAGAGGATTTCGCCTGGCGGGCGGCTTTCATTGCCGGACTGTTTCTGGCCGGACTCGCATCCGTCGTCCTATTCCCCGGCGATGTGCACTTCAATCTCGAAGCCGGCTACGGCCAGGTATTGTTCGCCGGCGCTCTGGTGGGCCTGGGCACGCAGATGGGTAGCGGCTGCACCAGCGGTCACGGCGTGTGCGGCGTGTCGCGCCTTTCGCCGCGTTCGATCGCGGCGACGCTGTTGTTCATGGCGACCGGGATGGTCACCGTCTATTTCTGGGTACAACAGCCGTGAAGCGCGCCATCGTCGCCTTCGTCTGCGGCCTGGTGTTCGGTGCCGGGCTGATCGTTTCGCAAATGAGCAACCCGGCAAAGGTGATCGGCTTTCTCGACATCACCGGTAAATGGGACCCGAGTCTGGCGCTGGTGATGGGCGGCGCAGTCGCGGTGTTCGGCGTGCTTTATCGCTTGGCGTTGCGCCAGGGGACGCCGCTGCTTGCCTCCCGGTTCACCGTCCCTGAGAAGGACAGCCTCGATGCGCCCCTGATGGTCGGCGCGCTCATCTTCGGCGTCGGCTGGGGACTGGGCGGGTTCTGTCCCGGTCCGGCAATAGTGAGCGCGGCCTTCGGCGATGCGCGAGTCTGGGCCTTCGTTGCGGCCATGATCGCCGGCATGCTCGTTTACCGCATCGGGCTGCGCCAGACCCACGACTGAGCCGTTCGGCCTGACAAGACTTTTTTTCACCGCAAAGACGCAAAGAAAGGCAAGAGACCGTGTTCAACAGGCGAGACACGGAAATCCCCCGCGCTCATCTTCTAACTTTCATCGTGTTTTTTTCCGTTCAGTTTGTTTCCGTTTCCTTTGCGCTCTTTGCGTCTTTGCGGTGAAAGTGGTTCTTTTCGCTAGTCAGGATTCCAGTGCCGCCAGCCGGGCGATGGCGTCCGACTCGATCACGCGGGCATGGACGTCGTGATTGGCCACGTGCACCATCGCCGCAGCCACGGCGTCGGCATGGATCGGCCGGTACTTGCGCAATCCGCCGATCAGCAGCGGTGCAAGCAACTTCCCGGCTGCAATGCCGATCTTCTCACCGGGCCGGCTCTCGGCACGCGGGCCCAGTAGAAGCGAGGGCCTGAAGAAGTACGCCGCCGGCAAACCGACTGCGGCGATCTCCTGCTCAACTTCACCTTTAACGCGGTTGTAGAACACCGCGGACTTCGGGTCGGCGCCGAGCGCCGACACCATCAGGAATTTGCCGGCGCCAACCGCTTTGGCGAACCGCGCCAGCGCCAGCGGATAATCGTAATCCACACGCCGGAACACTTCCTCGGTACCGGCTTTCCTGATCGTGGTGCCAAGGCAGCAGAACACCTCGTCGGGCGCAATCCCCGGCACGCCGGCGCCCAGACGTGCAAAATCCACAATGCGCTGGGTGAATTTCTGATCGTGGATCGGCAGTTCGCGACGCCCCCAGCTTTCGACCCGCGAGTAACCCGGATGGGCGAGCTGGCGTCTCAGGACAAAACCGCCGACCAGTCCCGTTGCACCCGCGAGCAGCGCGCTTTTGCCCGACATGATCGCGGATTCGGTCTAAGGGCCGTGTCTTCGACGCCGGCGCGGTTATCTGGACGTGAGCTGAAGTTTCCTGGTGTACTGCTCGAAGCGCGTCGGATTCTGCGGCGCCTTGATGCCGTCCAGTGTGGCTAGCCCGGGCGCGAGACTGTCGAGGCGGACCTGCGGCGGCGGGTGGGTCTTGGTCAGCAGCGTCAGGAAATTGTCCTTCGGATCGGCGCTGGCGAGCGTGGTCAACACCGCCGGCAATCCGTAGGGGTCATAACCGGCGCGTGCGGCCAACACCACTCCCATGCGATCGGCCTCGAACTCGTCGGCCTTGTCGAGGCCGCGGGCGTAAAGCTCCTTGGTCGGTCCCGCCAGTTGCTGCACCATCTCGGCATGCCGGCTTTCCGCGGTGGCGGCGGCCGCACCGGCGCTGAGCAGATTCACCAGCGCGGATTTGCGCAATGCCTTGAGGTGATGCTTCTGCGTCACGTGCGCGACCTCGTGGCCAAGCACGCCGGCGAGTTCGGCTTCGTTGCGCAGCTGCTTCATCATGCCCTTGGTGACGATGATATAGCCGCCCGGCGCGGCAAAGGCGTTGATGTAATCCGAGTCATTGACGCCGAAATGCCAGGGCAGGGCGGGGCGCTCCGATTGCTGCGCTACCCACATGCCCACGGCGTTCACGTAGCGCTGCAGGTCCGGGTCGTCGAGCAGCGGGCGGGCACCGAGCAGCGTCTCGGCAACGCCGTTGCCGATCTCGATCTCTTCAGCCTGCGTCGGTGCACGCAATGACTTCAACATTTCGTCCAACCCGCCCGATTCGTTGATACTTTGCATGAACGCACCCGCCTGCTGCTGCGAGCAGCCGCCAAGCACAAGCAGCGCTATCGATGCGGGAACCAGGAGAAACAGGCGCAGCGGGCTCATTTCTTCTCCTTCAGCGGCTTGCCCTGTTCGTCGAAGTAGGCGACTTCACGGGCCGCCAGCTTGCCGCCCTCGGCGAACTGCGTGGCTTCAGCCGCGGCGACGGAATATCCCTTCATTTTTGCAACTTCTGCAGCGTTCGGCGCCGCCTTGGCAAGATCCTCCTCTGAGAAGCCGCGCACGCCGGTGGTGACGGTTGCGGTTGTCGTCGGCCGCGGGCGGCTGGCAATGCCGATCGCCGACAACAGATTGCCGCCGCTCTGGGGCTTCTGGTCGGGGTTGCCCAGCCGCACCGACAGCATGCGCACCCAGCCCTGCTGCTGGTCCTTGGTCCTGACCTGCATCCACGCACTCTCACGGGTGACGATTTCGACCTGGGTTTTTTCGGGAAGCGTGACCACCGTCACCGCGTCAAGGAAGGGCTTGTCCTTCAGTTCGGTAGGCTTGAAGGTGTAGCC
>JBOIFZ010000198.1:0-2183 GCA_050741735.1 Burkholderiales bacterium | reverse complement strand
CATGGACCTGGAAAACGAGATCCGTTTCAATCCTGATACGTTCGAGAACGTGAACCTCGATCCAACGAGACGCTACGGCTCGGAGATCGATGCCGCGTGGAAACCGTCGTCTTCGACGGAAATCGGGGTGAGTTACGCGTACACGGTGGCTAAGTTTCGTGAAGGGACGCAGGGCGGGGTGAGCCTGGAAGACAAGAATGTGCCTCTGGTCCCGCGCCAGCGCGCCGTGCTGACGGGTAGGAAGTCGTGGATGCAGGGCACCAGCCTTTACGGAGAAGTCTCGTATGTCGGCACGCAGTACTTCGACAACGACCAGACCAACGATTTCGTCGAACAGATGCCCGCATATTTGCTGGTCGACGTCCGGCTGGCGCATCAGATTGGCCGGTTGCGCCTGTCGGCAACCGTGCAGAATCTTACCGACCGCAAGTACTTCAGCTACGGAGTGCGCAGCCTCAATCCGCTTACACCGACCCTGTTCAACGCCTACCCGGCCGCCGAGCGCGCGATCTTCCTCACCGCCGAATACCGATTCGGCGACTGACCGCGGCAGCGAAGCAGCCTCGGCTGCCGCGCGAATCCCGTCCCTTTCACAGGAAATTTCGATGCTACAATCGCTTCCGTTCACCGGAACTTCCGGTGGGCGCGTTCATCGCGGGCCACCTCGGACATCGAAGCATTCGCTGCCGGGCCGCTCGAACAATCACAAGAGGGAGATCGCCATGTCGCATCGCAATATTCGTTTGACGGGTAGCTGTCTTTTGACGGCGCTGGTCGCCGTCGCGCTGTGCGCCTCGCCGGCCATCGCCAGGATGGAAAAAATCGGCAAGGGCGAGGGTGCGGTCGATATCGTGGCCTGGCCGGGATATATCGAGCGCGGCGAAACCGACAAGGCCTATGACTGGGTCACCGATTTCGAGAAGAAGACGGGCTGCAAAGTACGGGTGAAAACCGCCGGCACGTCGGATGAAATGGTGGCGCTCATGAACGAAGGCGGCTTCGACCTGGTGACTGCTTCAGGAGACGCCAGCTTGCGCCTGATTTCGGGCAAGCGCGTGCAGGAGGTCAACGTCACCCTCGTTCCCAGCTACAGCAGCATCGACCCGCGTCTGCAGAAGGCGCCGTGGCACCATGTCGGCGGCAAGCACTATGGCGTCCCCTACCAGTGGGGTTACAACGTGCTGGCCTATAACACCAAGGTGTTCAAGAAGCCGCCGCAAAGCTGGGAAGTCGTGTTCAAGGAAATGAAGCTGGACGACGGCAAGTCGAACAAGGGACGGGTGCAGGCCTTCGACGGCCCGATCTACATCGCCGACGCGGCGCTATACCTGATGCACAGCAATCCTTCGCTCGGCATCAAGAATCCCTACGAACTCGACGAAGCGCAATACAAGGCGGCGCTGACGCTGCTGCGCGAACAGCGCAAGCTGGTGTCACGCTACTGGCACGACGCGATGGTGCAGATCGATGACTTCAAGAACGAGGGCGTCGTCGCGTCCTCCTCATGGGGCTTCCAGGTTAACCTGCTGCAGTCGGAGAAGAAGCCAATTGCCAGCGTCGTTCCCAAGGAAGGCGCCACCGGCTGGGCCGACACCACCATGATGCACGCGGAGGCCCCGCATCCCAACTGTGCCTACATGTGGATGGAGCACTCGCTCAACAAGAAGCTGCAGGGTGATCTGTCGGCGTGGTTCGGCTCGGTACCGGTGGTCCCGGAGGCCTGCAAAGGCAATGCGTTGCTCGGCGACACGGGCTGCGTGACCAACGGCATCAAGGAGTTCGACCGCATCTGGTTCTGGCGCTCCCCGGTTGCCAACTGCGGCGCCGGACGTACCTGCGTCCCCTACTACCGCTGGGTGACGGATTACATCGCCGTCCTGGGCGGCCGGTAAGGCGGTGCCGTTGCAAGCGCAGATGACTCACTGAAGAGTCACAATCAGTAACATCCGACAGAACGGGCCGCGCTTTGCGGCCCGTTCTTTGTGTGGCATCTTCCACGCATGACAAAGCCATCGGGAATCGCCGTCAGATTCGCCGGCGTATCGCGCCACTTCGGCGAGGTGCGTGCAGTGGACAACGTTGACTTCGAGATCGAGGACGGTGAGTTCTTTTCGATGCTCGGCCCCTCCGGCTCGGGCAAGACCACGTGTTTGCGGCTGATCGCCGGATTCGAGCAGCCGGAC
>JBOIFZ010000197.1:0-3444 GCA_050741735.1 Burkholderiales bacterium | reverse complement strand
ATCTATTTTCTCATTGCCCTTCTTGGTGTCTTGGTGTCTTGGTGGCAGGTTTTTATGCGTTCTCAGACTTTCGTCAACTCGGCGCGCATGGCGGTGATGGTGGCCTTGTAATCCTTGGTGCCGAAGATCGCCGATCCGGCGACGAAAGTGTCCGCTCCGGCGCGGGCAATCTCGGCAATGTTGTCAACCTTCACCCCGCCGTCCACTTCGAGCCAGACGTCGCGCCCGGAATTCCTGATGCGTTCGCGCACAGCCCGTAGTTTGGTGAGAGCGGCGGCAATGAATTTCTGCCCGCCGAATCCGGGATTGACCGACATGATCAGCACCAGGTCCAGTTGGTCGAGCGTGAAATCGAGCCAGGACAACGGGGTCGCCGGATTGAGCACCAGCCCGGCCTTGCAGCCGCATTCCTTGATCAGTCCGATGGTGCGGTCGACATGCTCCGAGGCCTCCGGATGGAAGCTGATGATGTTGGCGCCCGCCTTGGCGAAATCGGGAACGATGCGGTCCACCGGCCTGACCATCAGGTGCACGTCGATGATCGCCTTGGTGAGCGGCCGGATCGCTTCGCAAACCAGAGGGCCCACCGTCAGATTGGGCACGAAATGGTTGTCCATCACGTCAAAGTGCACGATGTCGGCCCCGGCGGCGATCACCGACTGGACTTCATCGCCGAGCTTGGCGAAGTTGGCGGAAAGAATGCTTGGGGCGATTCGATACATGGGCAATTCGATCAGCGGCGGCGCCCGCAGGCGAAAGAACGCGGCATTGTAGCAAACGGGGGCCGGCCATCCCTCTTCGGAACGTTCCCCGTGGCCGGCCTTGCCGCCTCGTCGCGATTAATGTCCAATGCCGGGCATGGCCGAGCACAAAAAATACGAAATCACCGTGACCGCGCGGACGTCCTATGTCCCGGACCAATCCGATGAAGCCGGCGGCCGCTACGTCTTTGCCTACACCATCAACATCGTGAATACCGGCACCGTCGCTGCCCAGCTTGTCAGCCGTCACTGGATCATCACCGACGCCAAAGGCAAGGTGCAGGAAGTGCGTGGCCTCGGCGTGGTCGGGCAGCAGCCGCTGCTGCGGCCGCAGGAGAAACACGAGTACAGCAGCGGCGCCGCGATCGCCACGCCGGTAGGCACCATGCGCGGCAGTTACCAGATGGTCGCGGAGGACGGCATTGCCTTTGAAGCACCGATCCCCGAGTTCACCCTCAGCGTGCCCCGCGTTCTGCACTAGTCCTGACAAAAAAAACCACAAATCTCACCACGAAGGCACCAAGAAAACCAAGCAAATTTGTGAGGCCCGATATCGACGGTTCGGCGCATTTTTTTCAGTTTGTATCCTGGTCGTCCCCACCTGCCTGAGCTCGCGGCTACAAAGACACCGAATAATTTCCAGTCTTTCTACTTCTTGGTGCCTTGGTGGTTCAGATTTTGACTTTCTCGTTGCCTCACCAGCCATGTCGCTCAGGCACAGTTACACGCTGATCGCCCCGGTTTACGACGCGATCATCTGATCGTCGCGGTCGTGCCTGATGGCGCGGCAGTTCTGCAGGAGGCGGCCAGGGTACTCAAACCCGCTGGAAGGATTTTTCTGCTGGACAAGTTCCTGCGCCGCGGCGAGCGCGCGCCTGCCCGCCGGCTGCTCAACCAGCTGACCCGGCACATTGCCACCCGCACCGATGTCGTGTTCGAGCGAGTCGTCGAAAAAGTGCCGCAACTGCGCGTCGTGAAGGATGAGTCGGCGTTGCTCGGAGGCTGGTTCCGTCTGTTCGAGCTCGAGAAGCGGGTGGCCTGATCTTTTTTGTCGCGGCCCCGCTTGCGCGGCAGCGTCCACCAGATGATGAACACGAACAACGCCGGCGCCAGAATACCTTCGAGAATCATTCGAGAATCAGCCAGATCATGTCCAGTAATGCCGCAAGGCGCGCAGCGTTGCTTTGTTATACTCGCAGCCGCAACAGTACACGCAGAAGACCACCGAATGCAGAGAAGAAAATGGCCGGCGCTCGCCCTGTGTATGCTCGGGTTGCTTGCCAGCGGTTGTGCGAGTTTGACCAAGACCCCGGCGCCCGAACCTGCACCGGCTCCCGCCCCGGCCCCGCAACCGCCGCCACGCCCGCAGACCTTCCAGGCCACCGATTGGAGCGCGCTGCCCGACTGGGACAGGGACAATGTTGCCGAGGCATTGCCGGCGCTGCTGCTCTCGTGCGGCAGCCTGAAATCCCAACCCGAGTGGCAAGCGGCTTGTGCCGCCGCGGCGCAAATCCCCAGCGTAGATCCGGCGGCAGTGCGGCAGTTCTTCGAATCCGGCTTCGTTCCCTATTCCGTCCACAATGCCGACGGAAGCACGGACGGCCTGGTCACCGGATACTATGAGCCGCTGCTGCGCGGCAGCCGCACGCCGGGCAAGGCGTATCGCTTTCCGGTGTACGGCGTTCCGGACGATCTGCTGGTCGTCGACCTCACCGAAGCGCTGCCGAATCTCAAGGGCATGCGGCTACGCGGACGGCTGCAGGGAAACAAGGTGGTGCCCTATTACACGCGCGCGGAGATAGAGCGCGGCGAAGCCGCGGTGCGCGGCCGCGAAATTCTCTGGGTGGACGACGCGGTCGAACTCTTCTTCCTGCAAGTCCAGGGATCGGGCCAAGTCAAATTGCCGAGTGGAGAAATCGTGCGCATCGGCTTCGCCGAGCACAACGGGCATCCCTACAATTCAATCGGGCGCGTGCTGGTCGAACGCGGGGAATTGCCGCAGGACAAGGCGTCAATGCAGGGAATCAAGCAATGGGGCAAGCGGAACCCGGACTTGCTGCCGCTGTTGCTGCAGCAGAATCCGGCATACGTGTTCTTCCGCGAAATGCCGTCTTCGTCGGCCGGGCCGGTTGGGGCGCTGGGCGTCGCTCTCACCCCGGCCCGCAGCGTCGCCGTCGATTCTTCTGTCGTGCCGCTCGGTGCTCCGGTTTTCCTTTCGAGCACGTGGCCGCTGTCCGCGCGGCCGCTCAACCGCCTGGTACTCGCGCAGGATACCGGCAGCGCGATAAAGGGCGCGGTGCGGGCGGATCTCTTTTGGGGTTTCGGCGATGAGGCCGGGCAGATTGCCGGACGCATGCGCCAGAGCGGCCGGATGTGGGTGCTCTATCCGCGCGGCTTCGAGCCGCGCCTGCCCTAACTCACGCCCCGAAAGCCTGGAATCTCACCACCAAGACACCAAGAACACCAAGAAAAACTAACAGCAGAATATGATCTTGTTTTTTGATTTCCTTGGTATCTTGGTGTCTTGGCTGTTGAATAGTCACTCATCAACCGCAGTTGCGGCCGGGTCGTAATCGACTTTGACGAGGATGCGGCTGCGCACCGCGCGGCCGCTCTTCTGCGCCGGAGAGTATGTGGCCGCGGCCAGTGCCCGCAGCGCCGAATCTTCGAATACGTCCTGCGG
>JBOIFZ010000196.1:0-3514 GCA_050741735.1 Burkholderiales bacterium | reverse complement strand
GTGGATGGTTATATCGGCGACTCGAGTTTCACGGGACTCGATGCTTCCTTCAGTGTGCGGCCGCCCTATCGGTTCAGCGTTCGTCAGGAACGCGCTGCACTCTCGTCGGCGGAATTGTTTCGCTGGGCCGTTGGCCTTCCGGAACTTGGAAAAACGCTGGCCGCCGTGAAACGTGTTTCCGGCACGATCGAGTTGTCCGGCTCGCGGGCGCAAGGATCCTTGCAGAAACCCGAAGACCTGAAGTTCCGCATCATCGCCACGCCGCGGGGCCTGGTGGTTTTCGCGCCGGATATCGGTCCGGAGCTCAAACTTGATGGGGGCATCGTCGAACTTTCCCCACTCAAGGTCGATATCAAGGGCGTTGGAGTCGCGATCATGGATGCCGCCTTCAGCGTGTCCGCACATGCCGCCGACTATCGCAAACGAATAACCGATCTGGATGCAACCGCGAATGGGAAGCTGGGCGCCGAGGCGCTTGCCTGGATCTACCAGGCCACCCACACTCCAAGCGCGCTGCAGTTGCGCGCGCCGATCGAAGTAGCCGACGCCGCCCTCACGCTCAGCGGCGGGAACGACATCCGCTTCAAGGGTCGATTCAGCATTGCGGGCGGTCCGGTGTTCGGGGTCGAAGGCCGGCGCACCGCGAAGACCTTGGAAATCGGCAAGGTCACGGTGAAGGACGCGGTTTCCGATGCCAGCTTCGGCGGCAAACTGGCGGACAGGAAGGCGGAAGGTTGGTTCAAGGGACAACTTTTCGGTGAAACGCTGGTTCACACTTTCGTCGAAGCGGCGCCATCAGTCGGTGAATTAAAGGGCGATTTTGTTGCCGCAGCAAACCTGGACAAAATCGAACACTTCACCGCGCGAGGACACCTGGAAGGATCGAGCATCCAGTTGGCGACATTACTCCCGGTGCCCATCGAGGCGCAGCGGTTGGCCATCAGTGCCGACGGAGCCAGGATAACCGTCAGCGAGGCCAGGCTCTCCAGCGGGGACAGCCAGGTCGAGGTCGTCGGTACGTTCGAACGACGCGGAAAAAAGTTCACCCTCGATGCCGATTTCCGTTCGGACCGGATCGTGGTGCCCACACTTCCCTCGGCCTCGGGATCGGACCGGCCCGATCGGTCGACGAAGATCAGTCTGGCCGACCTGCCGATAGACGGGCGTATCGGAGTCAGCATCAAGCACCTGCAGATCGGAGCCCTGGAAATCTCGCCACTGATCGCGGGTGCCACGCTTGCAGACGCAAAACGCGATCTTGACATTATCGATGCCGCCATCTGCGGCATCAACCTGTCCGGCGGCCTGAACGCAGAAAAGGGCAATATCAAGGTGCATGCCTCGCTCAAGTCCCGCAATGAAGAACTCGACCGATCCATTACTTGCCTGACCGGAGCGCACCTGCAGGCTAGCGGTCGCATCGATCTGGATGCGCAGTTCACGACTCAAGGGACGCGGAATACTCTCGAGGAGAACCTGCGCGGCACATTCTCCGCAACCGCACGCAATGGAAACCTCAAAAAAATGGACACTCTCAACAAGATCTTCGGTGTGCTCAACGTAACCGAGGCGGTGCGCGGAAAGAACCTCGAAATTGCGCCGGCCGGAATGCCCTACCGAACCATGAGCGCGCGAGGCACACTGGATGGAAAACTCATTCATTTCGAAGAGGCAATGCTCGACGCGCCCACGGTCTGGGTTGCTGCGACAGGCGACGTCGATATCAACACTGACAAAGTGTCCGTTGATGTGTTGGTCGCGCCGCTTCAGACGGCTAACGCCATCCTCGACTACGTGCCATTGCTGAATAGAATATTCGGCGGCTCGGTACTGGCGGTGCCGGTCCGGGTAACCGGCACTTTGAAGCATCCGATCGTTGTGCCTCTGGGTCCCGGCGCGGTCGTCAGGCACTTGACGGACATCATCGGCAACGTCCTCAAACTGCCGGTCGATGCGATCACGATCATCGCACCCAAGGCGCAATCGAGCGACGGAAGCCCGCCAGCCGACGTCTCGAAGTGAATTCGCGCCGGGATGTGCTTCGAATCGGACGCCTACGTTAACCCGGCTTGCGGCGATCGCGGACGCCACACATCAACGAGATTGCCGCAAATTCCTCCACTTTTTCCTGGTTTGTGCGGGCACGGTACCGGGATCACTGTCCCCAATGGCACTACCTGAAGAAAAATTCATTCCCTCCCCAGCTTGCGGGGGAGGGCCCGGCCGGCACGGCGTTCGCGTAGCGATTTATTTCAATGATACCCCTGCGCGCCTTAACCGGCGGAGTTCGGGTGGCGGCATCGCCGCCTCCGGACGCCCACGCTCGCGCAGGAAGTCCGCCAGCACTTTCGCGGTGTGCGAGGTTGCCGGCTGTTTCGCGATCGACTCGGGCGGACCCATTGCCACCACGCGGCCGCCGCCGTCCCCGCCCTCGGGGCCGAGGTCGATGATCCAGTTGGCGTCGGACATGACGTCGAGATTGTGCTCGATCACCACCACGGTATTTCCGGCATCCACCAGCCGGTGCAGCACGCGAATGAGTTTTTCCACGTCTGCCATGTGCAGTCCGACGGTGGGCTCATCCAGCACATATAAAGTGTGCCCCCTCACCCCCGCCCTCTCCCCCGAGGAACCGGGGGCGAGGGAGTTGGCGGATGAACGAACCTGTTTTTTTGCTCCCTCTCCACGTTTCATGTGGAGAGGGGTGGGGTAAGGCGATCTTGCCAGCTCGGTTACGAGCTTGATCCGTTGCGCTTCGCCACCCGATAACGTCGGGCTCTGCTGGCCAAGGGTGAGATACCCCAGTCCCACGTCCTGCAGCAGACACAGGGCATGGTGGATCGACGCGTGCGCAGAAAAGAACTCCACCGCCTCGTCCACGCTCATCATCAGAACTTCGCCAATGGACTTGCCCTTGAAGCGCACCGCCAGCGTTTCCTGGTTGAAGCGCGAACCGCCGCAGACTTCGCAGGACACTTTCACGTCGGGCAGAAAGCTCATTTCTATTTTCTTCAGCCCCTGCCCTTCGCAGCCGTCGCAGCGCCCGCCCGAGGTATTGAACGAGAAGCGGGTGGGCTCGTAGCCGCGCATGCGCGCCTCCGTGGTCGCCGAGAACAGTTTGCGGATCGCGTCCCAGAACCCGACGTAAGTGGCCGGGCAGGAGCGCGGCGTCTTGCCGATCGGCGTCTGGTCCACTTCCAACACCCGAGCGATTTGATCGGCGCTCCCAATGGAGCGACAGCCGATTAAATCACGTGATGAGTGATGAGTGATGAGTGATGAGTTTCTTTTCTTTCCTTTCGCCTTTCGCCTTCCGCCTTGCGCCTTCCGTTGAAGCGGGCCGTGGCGCGCTGCAACGAGGCGTTGCAGGTTCGCGTACAACACGTCGCGCGCCAAGGTCGATTTGCCGCTGCCGGACACGCCGGTCACGCAGGTCAGCCGTGCCAGCGGTATTCGCACGTCGATGTTCTTGAGGTTGTGCATGCGCGCGCCGGCCACCTCCAGCGCCGGATGC
>JBOIFZ010000195.1:0-1904 GCA_050741735.1 Burkholderiales bacterium | reverse complement strand
GGTCCTTCCGGGTTTAGCGTGGGTACAGATCCAGGCCGCCGCAGAAGAAGTAGATCGCAGTTTTGAAGTGTTCAGGGTTGCGGTATCCGCAGGCGCGTCGCTTGATTGCCATGATCTTGCTGTTTAGACCCTCAGCTACTCCGTTCGTAACCTGATGACGGCAATAGGTGACGATGTTGTCGAGATGCGCCTTCAGCGTCCGCGCGACATCGCGGACCGCAGGCAAGCGCGCGTGCGTAGCCCAGAAGTACCAGCGCTGGAAGAAGCGTCGCGCCCAACTTTCGGAGCGGTAGTCCCACAGCGTTCGCAGCGCCTCCTTGATCGCCCAGGCGCGAGCGACTTTGAGCTCCTGGCCGAAGAGCATCTTGAACTCCTCGCGCCGCGACGTCGGCAGATTCTCCTTGCTGTAGAGCCACAGGTACTTGGTGCCTTTGAGGCGCTCATCGTCAAAGGCCATGAGCTGCCGGTGCTCCTGCTTTCGGACCGTATCGACCGCTTTGCTCATGTGCATCATGATGTGGAAACGGTCGAAGACGATCTTCTCGTGAGCCTGCGGCACGTGGGCGTGGGTGGCGTTGATGTAGGGCTGCCACATATCCATGACCACCGCCTCGATCCCGGCAAGCTGCTCGGGGCTGAGCGTCCTGAAGTAACTCGCCAGCGAATCCTCCTTGCGCTCCTGCGACACGTACTCGACGCATCCGGCTTGTGCATCGCACACCACCGTCATGTAGCTGTGCCCCTTTCTGAAGGCCTTCTCATCCACCCCCAGCACCGGAATGATTTCGGCGCTCTTGCGCGCCCGCCCGCGCGCAACCGCCCGATGCATCACGCCCCAGACCTGGTCCCAGGAAAGCCGCAGAAGCTTCCTTGTCCCCTCCATCGTCGCGCACTGCTGCAGCACGTCAATGACCCAACGCTCCATCAGCAAGGTAAATCGCGAACGGGGGCCCGCCCACGGCACGCTCACCTGTCCCACCCCATGCTCCGGGCATTCCACGCGCGGAATCCGCGCGTGGACGTAAGTGCCGAATTGGCAGGTGTCCAGATGCTGCCACACCCGCTCATCCGCATGGTCCCGGCAAGCCAACTCCCGATCGCATTGCGCACACTTCCAGCGCTCACCCGACTCGTGCTCCAGCCAGATATCGACCCTCGACTTGGCCACATCAAGATCCACAGACTTCACAGACCAAGGCGCCTGCAATCCCAGAATCTGCCGGTAAAGTTCGGTATCGCGCATGCACGTCCTCCTTCGGAAAGACGTTCATAGCGCAGTCCTTAACCCACGGCAAACCCGGAAGGACCAAAAAAATAGGAGAATCAATCCGCCCTCTTTTTTGTGTTCCGCCGATCGCGGCGCCCGAATCGAGTGCCGGTCTTTCAGACTGGCATTTTGCGCGTGGGTTTGCCCGCTTCGCGCCGCCGGCGGCGTGACGGAAGCGAGAATCGGGCTCAGCTTGCGGTCGCGGCAGGTCGTGAGCGGCAAGGGTGGCCGTCCCTACCCCCTCGGGCCGTGCTATGCGATGTCGGGTACCGGGTGATAGGTGAGGGGAATGACCGCGTTGGCCGGCCAGTCGGGAGCTTGCCCGGGCGGGCCACGCTCCGACGGCTCGGGCGCCCAGCATCCGAGGTGCTCGAGGATGCGCCGGGTGACGGTCGGATCGTCGATGAGGGCGATGACCCGCATCCGCCCTCGGCACTTGGGGCACTCGAGGGGATCGGCTTCGTAGACCTTGCGGATGAGCCGCGCCCAGGCGGCCTTGGCGCGCGCGGTTGGAGTACCAGCCGACGTAGCGAACGAGGTGCTCGTAGCGATCCGGAATGTGGCGGCAGAGCAGCTCCAGCCATTGGGCGCCGGGCACCACCTGGAAGTTCCTCTTATGACGAGCGCAGCACTGAGT
>JBOIFZ010000194.1:0-6288 GCA_050741735.1 Burkholderiales bacterium | reverse complement strand
TGGTGCAGGGAGTCGCGGGTGATGCCTTCCGTGCCGCGGGTGAGTGCCTTCAACTGCTCGTAGGCATCTTCGATTCCGTAGCGTTTCATGACCGTCTGGATCGGTTCGGCAAGCACTTCCCAATTGGCCTCCAGGTCGGCGCCGATGCGTTTCGGGTCCGGCTCGAGCTTGTTCAAGCCCTTGAGACAGCCGTCATAGGCGAGCAGGCTGTAACCGAGCGCAACGCCAAGGTTGCGCAGCACTGTCGAATCGGTGAGGTCGCGCTGCCAGCGCGAGACCGGCAGCTTGGAAGCCAGATGGACGAGCAGGGCGGTGGCCAGTCCGAGATTGCCTTCCGAGTTCTCGAAATCGATTGGGTTCACCTTGTGCGGCATGGTGGACGATCCGACTTCGCCTTCCTTGATTCTCTGCTTGAAATAACCGATGGAGATGTATCCCCACATGTCGCGGTCGAGGTCGAGCAGCACCGTGTTGATCCCCGCATAGGCATCCATCAGTTCGGCGATGCAGTCGTGTGGCTCTATCTGGGTGGTGTAGGCGTTGAATTCGAAGCCCAGAGACTCGACGAAGGTGCGGCAGAATTTCTCCCAGTCGAAATCCGGATAGGCGGCGAGGTGCGCATTGTAATTGCCGACGGCGCCGTTAATCTTGGCGGTGAGTGCAACGTTGGCGACGCGATCGCGTTGGCGGCGCAGACGATGAACGAAGTTCGCCAGTTCCTTGCCCAGCGTGCTCGGTGTGGCCGGCTGGCCGTGCGTGCGCGAAAGCATGGGCAGCTCCGCGTTGGCGTGCGCGAGGCTGATCAGTTTGTCCATCAGCGCGTCGATGGCGGGCAGCAACACCTGCGCCCGCGAGTCCCTCAGCATGAGCGCGTGACAGAGGTTGTTGACGTCCTCGGAAGTGCAGGCAAAGTGGATGAATTGCGTGATGCCGGCGATTTCCCGGTTGCGGGAAAGTTTCTCGCGCAGCCAGTATTCGATGGCCTTGACGTCGTGGTTGGTGCGGGCTTCGATGGATTTGACGGCTTCGCCGTCGGAGACCGAGAATCCGGCTACCAGTTCGTCGAGTTGCGCGTTGGTTTCGGACGCAAGCGGCTCGATCTCGGGAAGCCCCTTGGCGGCCGCCAGCGCCTTCAGCCACTCGATTTCGACGAATACACGGTAGCGGATCAGACCATATTCGCTGAAGTAATGGGCAAGCCCGGCCACCTTCTCCCGATAGCGGCCGTCAAGCGGGGACAGGGCGGTGAGAGGTGTAGGGTGAGTCATCCAAGTATCTAATCAGTATGATTAATTTTAACACGACGAGCATTGCAGCCGGAGTCTTTCGGTGACCCGCAAGGCCCCCACAAGAGCGGCCCCCGGCCGGCGCAGCGGACGCGAATTCAAAGCGTTGCTGAAGAAGGTGCGTGCCTGCCGTGTATGTGAAGCGCATCTGCCGTTCGGTCCCCGGCCGGTACTGCGCGCCGCGGTTACCGCGCGACTGCTGATCGTGGGTCAGGCGCCGGGTCGCCGCGTGCACGAAACCGGGATTCCATGGAACGATCCTTCGGGAGACAGGTTGCGCGATTGGCTGCAACTTGAGCGCGAACGCTTCTACGATCAGCGCTACATCGCCATCATCCCGGCCGCGTTCTGTTACCCGGGGACCGGTCCAGGCGGGGACTTGCCGCCGCGGCCGGAGTGCGCGCCACTTTGGCATCCGCAACTGTTGGCACATCTGCCGAAGCTGCGGTTGGCGCTGCTGATCGGCAGTTACGCGCAGGTGTATTACCTCGGCGACCGTCGCAAGTCGACGCTGACCGACACGGTGCGCGCCTGGCGCGAGTACCTGCCAAACTGCATTCCGCTTCCCCACCCCAGCCCGCGCAACCAGGTGTGGCTCAAGCGCAACCCGTGGTTCGCCGGCGAGGTGATTCCATTCCTGCGGCGGAGCGTCCACCAGGTTATCGAGGGCGGATGAAACCTCGGGCCGGGTGTGACGTGTGGGCCGCGCTCATTTTCCTGGAGCAGTCGCGCCTTCGATGATTCCGCCGCCGAGGCACACCTTCGATTCGTAGACGACGACGGACTGCCCCGGCGTGATTGCCCACTGGGGTTCAGCGAACTTGATCTCGCACTGCTTGCGGTTGACGCGCTCGACCTCGCATGGGGCGTCCTTTTGCCGGTAGCGCGTTTTTGCGCCGTAAACCCAGTGACAATGCGGTTGGGCGCCGCTGATCCAGTTCAGGTCAGCCGCAGTCAGGGCATCTGCCAGCAGTGCCGGATGGTCGTGCCCTTGCACCACGATCAGCCTGTTCGCCTTCATGTCTTTCGCAGCGACGTACCAGGGTTCGCCTTCGCCATCCTTGCGCCCGCCGATTCCCAGTCCCTGGCGCTGGCCGATGGTGTAGTACATCAGGCCGATATGTCTGCCGACCGTCTTGTTCTCCGGGGTCACCATGTCGCCGGGTTGGGTCGGCAGGTAGCGGCTGAGAAACTCGCGGAAGGGCCTCTCGCCGATGAAACAGATGCCGGTCGAATCCTTCTTATCGTGATTCGGCAGCCTGAGTTTTTTCGCCAGTTCGCGCACATCGCGCTTGTACATCGCGCCCACTGGAAACAGCGTCTTCGAAAGCTGTGCCTGATCGAGCCGGTAGAGGAAATAGCTCTGGTCCTTGGTGCCGTCCTCGGCCTTGAGCAGTTGAAACAGGCCGTCAACTTGCCGCACCTGCGCGTAGTGGCCGGTGGCGATCCGTTCGGCACCAAGCTGGAGCGCGTGATCGAGGAAGGCCTTGAACTTGATCTCCGCGTTGCACAACACGTCCGGATTGGGGGTGCGGCCCGCCTGGTACTCCGCGAGGAAGTTGCTGAAGACCCGATCCTTGTACTCGGCGGAGAAATTCACTGCTTCGATATCGATGCCGATCAGATCGGCAACCGACACCGCATCGATCAGGTCCTGGCGCGAGGTGCAGAACTCGTCGTCATCGTCGTCTTCCCAGTTCTTCATGAACAGGCCGACGACTTCGAAGCCCTGTTCCTTGAGCAGCCAGGCGGCAACCGACGAGTCCACTCCGCCGGACATGCCTACAACGACACGCGTTTTTTGCATTCGCCGGTTCCGCTCAGTCGAGATGCACCAGCAGATCGAGAGGGGTGCGCGCACCGCGCTGGTAGTCTTCCATGCAGCGAACCACCAGCGGGCTGCGATGGCGGCCGCGGCTGGCGCGGACCTCCGCCGCGGTCAGCCATAACGCCCGCACGATTCCCGTATCCAGGGCGCGCTCGGGGTGGTGCGTGCCCAGACTGCCGGCAAAGGCGAAACGCAGGTAAGTAAGGTTGCGGTCGGGATGCTGCCAGCGATAGACGCCGACCAGGTACTCGGGCGAGAACTCGTAGGCGGTTTCCTCCAGCGTCTCGCGTGCAGCGCCTTCCACCAGTGACTCGTTGGCCTCGAGATGACCCGCCGGTTGATTGAGCATCAGACCGTCGTCGGTTTTCTCCTCGACCAGCAGGAACTTTCCTTCCCGCTCGACGATTGCGGCGACGGTCACGTTCGGCTTCCAGACCTTTGCAGTCATTCAGATCAGTCTAGGGAACAGTTCGATGAGTCCGCGGTAAACGTACTCGACCGCGATTGCCGCGATGATCAGGCCCATTACCCGGGTGATGATGTTCATGCCGGTCTTGCCGAGGCGTTTTGAAATCCACGTGGCGGCGACCAGCGTTGCCCATACCGCGATGGCGATGATCAGCGCCGGGATAAGCAGCTTGAGGTGAGAACTGAAACTCGGCGACTGGTGGGTGGCGATGATCATGGTGCTGATTGCCCCCGGGCCGGCAAGCAGCGGGATGCCGAGCGGCACCACTGCGACCGCGTGTTTTTCCGCCGCCTCCTCAGCTTCGTCCGGCGTCTGCCGGATCCTGCTTTCCTTGGCCTGCAGCATCGAAATCGCCATCATCATCAGCACGATCCCGCCGCCGATCAGGAAGGAAGGGATGCTGATCCCGAAGAAATGCAGAATTTCCGTGCCGACCAACGCGGCTGTGCTGAGGACGCAGAACACCGTCATCGCCACGACCCGGGCAATGCGTGCCCGCTGCACGTTTGGCTCGCCATGAGTGGTGCTTAGAAACACCGGTATGCTGGCAATCGGATCGACGATGGCCAGCAGCGTGACGGTCAACTTCAGGATGTCGGCCCATTCGCTCATTCAGGGATTTAGCCTGGATAATTCATGAGGGACTCGGGATGATGGCGAGTCAAGTTTCGAGACAGTTGCGGCTCGACTGCCGCAATTGGCCGGAAATCGGCCGCCAGCGCCCGAGTAGCCCGACGCGACACACTGCACCGCGCAAGAGCGTGCTCACAGACACGGCACGCCAGCGATTATCCGCACACGGGGCGTCTTCATGAATTATCCGGGTTAGTGCCGCTCCAGGCTCGAGTGAAATGAATAAAGGCAGGGACACCGCCCTGCCTTTCTCCGCGGGGTTGTGTCGCCGTTACTTCGTCGATTCCTTGCCGTCCTCGTGCCGCTCTTTGCTGTCCTCAACGGGCGGTTTCGCGGGTACAACTTTGGTGCCGGATTGGCTCATCGTGGATGCCCCGGAATTCGGGGCGACGCCGGCAAGCGCCAATGATGTAGGCGCCACCACGATCGCATGCGACAGGGCGAAGAGGGTGAGGTATCTCATGGTGGGTCCAATCGCTTTGGTTGTCGAGTTCGGTGAGCTCGACCTGCCCGCCACGCAATAAAATCGCCGCAAAGAATAAGGATATTCTGCGACAGCGTCAAACGCCGGAGGAAATGAAAGAGGCAGGCCTGAGGCCCGCTTTTCTTACCCGCTGTTTGCCCCGCTCAGTCCTTCACATGCGCTCGAAGCGCGCGGCGTTAAGTATTTGAACGGACCTGTCGGACGGCACTTGGCCGGTACCGAACATCCGGACTTCAGCGATATTCGGCCGCTCTATTGCCGGCTTCATTGCTGGCACAATGTTAGGAACAAGGCAGGTTGTCCCTGCCTTGCGTTGCCAAAACCCGCAGATCGCCAGCAGTTTCGCGTCCGGCGTCTGCGACCAGGTGATACTGGCTGATGGCTTCGGCGCCGGCGAAACCCACGCGCAGGTTTTCTACCATGTCTCCCCCGTTGCGCATTCCAGAGCGTCCCAAAAACGAAAACCCCGCTGCCTTCGCGGGGTCTTCAGCCGGATGGCTTTGGGTACTACGCCTTCTTTGCTTTCAGGCACTCGTTCTTGAAGGTCTTGTATTCCTCGCCTTTCAGGCCCTTGGCCTTGGCCTCCGCGGTGCAGGCTTTGCTGATTTCCTTCTTGGTGGTCTTCGCGGGCTTGGCCGGATCAGCTGGCTTGGCTGTGTCGGCGGCAACCGCCGAAAAAGTCACTGCGGCAAACAGGGCGGCGATCAGGGCAGCAAATAGCTTCTTCATGTCAGTACTCTCCATAATTTTGGTTTTACCGGGGGTTATAGACACCCATTGGGCGTCAGGTGCAGTAACGCCGTCCGCTAGGCGCGGTTGACACAAATGGTTACAACTTGCCAAAAGCGCTTCAAACCCGCTATTGCGGCTGGTCGAAGAGGCGGAATTGGCCCGGCAGGATGCCATCCAGGGTCCAAGGCCCGATGCGGAAGCGGATCAGGCGCAGGGTCGGAAAACCTGCCGCCGCAGTCATCCGCCTTACCTGCCGGTTCTTGCCTTCATGAATTTCTATTTCGAGCCAGCTGGTTGAAATGTATTTGCGGACACGGATCGGGGGAATCCTCTCCCATAACGCGGACGGTTGGTCGATGCGCCTTGCGCGTGCCGGATATGTGACGAAGTCGCCGAGGTCGACGCCGGAGCGCAACCGCCGCAACGCCGCTTCGTCGGGCTCGCCCTCGACCTGTATCCAGTAAGTCTTGGACAGCTTCATTTTCGGGTCGCTGATGGCGTGCTGGAGCTTCCCGTCGTCGGTCAGCACCACCAGACCTTCGCTGTCGGCATCGAGCCGGCCGGCCGGGTAGACGTCGGCGACCGGTATGAAGTCCTTGAGCGTGCGCTTGCCCGCGCTCGGACTGAACTGGCAAAGAACGCCGCAGGGCTTGTTGAAGAGCAGAACCTTAGGGAAGCTCTGCATAAGTCCCGCATGCGCGACCGAGGCGATTCGGGTCGAGGGTAAGTCGGCGAGGACGCCGTGTAGCCGGACGGCTGTGACTCGTTAGCGGTACGCCCGTCTGCGGGAACAGCCGTATAAGCGCTCCGTTCACAATGACTGACACAGCCTCCATGCGCTCCTGCCCGCCCCGAG
>JBOIFZ010000193.1:0-2862 GCA_050741735.1 Burkholderiales bacterium | reverse complement strand
CTCCCCCATCGACGGCACCGTTTATGTCGAGCGGCCGATTGCTACTGATGTCCAGATCCAGCAGGCGATGGAGCGGGCGAGGCGTGCGCAGGCGCAGTGGAAGCGCGAGCCGATCGCCGGTCGCGCTGCGATCGTCAATCGCTTCGTCGATGCCTTTGTGGCGCGCAAGGAAAAGATCGCCGAGGAAATCACCCGCCAGATGGGCCGTCCGCTGGCGCAGTCGCCCGGCGAAGTGCGCGGATTCGAGGAGCGCGCGCGCTATATGGTGTCGATTGCCGCCGAGTCGCTGGCCGAGGTCGACGCCGGGCCTAAACAGGGTTTTCGCCGCTTCATCCGGCGTGAGCCGGCGGGCACGGTGCTGGTGCTGGCGCCGTGGAACTATCCTTACCTGACATCGGTGAATTCGGTGGTGCCGGCGATCATGGCCGGCAACGCGGTGATCCTGAAGCATTCGAACCAGACGCCGCTGTGCGCCGAACGTTACGACGAATGCTTCCGCGAAGCCGGCCTGCCGGAAGGCGTGTTCCAGTTCGTGCATTGCAGCCACGAGCAGACTTCGAATATGGTGGCGTCCCCCTTGGTCAATTTCGTCGCATTCACCGGGTCGGTCGCCGGCGGCCATGCGGTTCAGAAAGCGGCGGCCGACCGCTTCATCGGCACCGGACTGGAGCTGGGAGGCAAGGACCCGGCCTACGTGCGGGCCGACGCGAACATGGCGCATGCTGTTGAGAACCTGGTGGACGGGGCGTTCTTCAACTCCGGCCAGTCGTGCTGCGGCATCGAGCGCATCTACGCGCACGAGAAGATTTACGACGAGTTCGTGGATGGCTTCGTCAAACTCACGCGTCAGTACCGGCTCGGCAACCCGCTCGATTCCAACGTGAATCTCGGGCCGATGGTGCGTACGCGCGCCGCCGAGTTTGCCCGTGGACACGTCAGGGAGGCGATCAGCCGGGACGCGAAGTCGCTGGTGAGCCCGAAGGGGTTTCCCGCCGACCAGGAAGGCACGCCGTACATGGCGCCGCAGGTGCTGGTGAACGTGAATCACTCGATGCGCCTGATGAACGAGGAGAGCTTCGCGCCGGTGATCGGCATCATGAAAGTGAAGGGCGACGAGGAAGCGATCTCCTTGATGAACGACAGCAACTACGGCCTCACCGCGGCGATCTGGACATCCGATCCCGGCGCTGCGCTGGCCATCGGCGACCGGGTGGAAACCGGCACCTGGTTCATGAACCGCTGCGACTACCTCGATCCGGCGCTGGCCTGGACCGGGGTCAAGGATTCCGGCCGCGGCTGCACGTTGTCGCGCGTCGGCTACGAACAACTCACCCGGCCGAAGTCGTTTCATTTGCGGATCACTACGTGAGGCGAGAGGCGAGAGGCGAGAGGCGAGAGGCCAAGAATCGGTGATTAGGTGATTCAGTAATTAAGTGATTGAATCCAGTCACTCAATCACTCAATCACTTAATCACTGAATTACTCGCACCCCTTCACCCTTCACGCTTTCAAAGATGACCATTGACCCGAAAACCCTCACCCGCAACTGGAACTACCCGACCTCGGTGCGCTTCGGCCCCGGACGCATCGCGGAGCTGCCCGCCGTTTGCAGGGAACTTGGCATGAAACGACCGCTGCTGGTTACCGACCCGGGTCTGCGCAAGTTGCCGATGATCGAGAGTGCGCTCGCTTCGTTGCGCAATGCCGGACTGGGGGACGCCATTTTTTCCGACATCCGCGCCAATCCGGTCGGCAGGAACGTCGATGACGGTGTGGCCTTCTACAAGGCCGGCAAGTGCGACGGCATCATCGCCTTCGGCGGTGGCAGCGCGCTAGATGTCGGCAAGACCATTGCCTTGATGGTCGGGCAGACGCGGCCGTTGTGGGACTTCGAGGACCGGGACGACTGGTACACGCGGGTCAACGTCGCCAACATGGCGCAGACCATTGCAGTGCCCACCACCGCCGGCACCGGTTCCGAGGTCGGCCGTGCCTCGGTGATCCTCGACGAAACCACGCACGTCAAGAGAATCATCTTCCATCGGCAGATGCTGCCGTCCGTGGTGATCTCCGATCCGGAATTGACCGTCGGCCTGCCGCCGCGCATCACTGCCGCGACCGGAATGGACGCGCTCGCGCACTGTCTGGAGGCGTACTGCGCGCCCGGATTTCATCCTCTTGCGGACGGTATCGCGCTGGAAGGCATGCGGCTGGTCAGGGAATGGTTGCCGATCGCGGTGAAGAATGGCAAAAACGTTGCCGCTCGCGCGCACATGCTGGCGGCGGCGAGCATGGGCGCCACCGCGTTCCAAAAAGGCCTCGGCGCCATTCATTCGCTGAGCCATCCGGTGGGTGCGATCTACAACTCGCATCACGGCGAGACCAACGGCGTGGTGATGCCCTACGTGCTGGTGTTCAACCGGCCGGCGATCGAGGAAAGGCTTACGCGGCTGGCGCGTTACCTCGGGTTGGCGAACCCGGGATTCCAGGCGGTGCTCGACTGGGTGCTCGCGCTTAGGAAAGAAATCGGTATTCCCGATACGCTGGCGGATCTGGGAGTCAAGGAGGCCGACCTCGACATGCTGGTGCCGATGGCGGTGGACGATCCTTCCACCGGCGGAAATCCGCGTCCGGCCGGCCACGCCGAGATGCGGCAGATGTTCATCAAGGCCATCCGCGGCGATCTGAGCTGAGGGTTCTAAGGATTCAAGGAACAACACGCTCACCACGGAATACGCTCACCCGATTTGCTATAGGATTACGGCCTGATCAATTTCCGCAAACTTCCCGCGGCGTTCGGCAGATCTTCCTCGCAGTCGATCTGGTTTCACGGGGCGGTATTTTCACGCGGCACTGGACGTC
>JBOIFZ010000192.1:0-2933 GCA_050741735.1 Burkholderiales bacterium | reverse complement strand
CGGTCGGCCAGAAAAAGGACGAGCAGCGCTTCAAACGCGAACCCCAATACGCGGCCGGCTGGCGCGACGGTTTCGACATCTGCAGCAAGCAGAAAAAGTAGCCCGCCGGCCTCGCCTTCCGATCCCGCCGCCTCACCCTCACCAGCCATCGCGGCACATGCGCACGGCTGTGTATACTTCCTGCCGTACCGAGCGCGTGACCGCCCTGCCGGCCGCTCGCGTCCGGAGTTGCCCTGCCCATTCAGCATATTTCTCCAGGAGACCGCGATGAACGCTCCTCTCACCCGCCCCTCTTTCCGCTGGGACGATCCTCTGTTTTTCGACGAACAGCTCAGCGACGAGGAGCGCATGGTGCGCGATTCAGCGCGCGCCTACTGCCAGGAAAAACTGATGCCGCGCGTGGTGGAGGCAAATCGTCATGAAAAATTCGACCGTGCCGTGCTCTCCGAAATGGGCAGCATGGGATTTTTCGGCCCGACGATCGAAGGCTACGGTTGCGCCGGTCTCAATCACGTCTGCTACGGCCTCATCACCCGCGAACTCGAGCGGGTGGACAGCGGCTACCGTTCTTCGATGAGCGTCCAGTCGTCGCTGGTGATGTACCCGATCTATACCTATGGCACAGAGACACAGCGGCAGAAGTATCTGCCCGGCCTGGCGAAGGGCGACCTGATCGGCGCCTTCGGTCTTACCGAGCCGGACTATGGCTCGGACGCGGGCAGCATGATTACGCGGGCAAGGAAAACCGACGGCGGATACCTTTTGAAAGGCGCCAAGATGTGGATCACCCACTCCCCGGTCGCCGACGTTATGGTGGTATGGGCCAAGGACGACCGCGACGTCATCCGCGGCTTCATTCTCGAACGCGGGATGAAGGGGCTGAGCACTCCGAAAATAGAAGGCAAGTTCAGCCTGCGGGTATCGGTTACCGGAGAGATCGTGATGGACGATGTCTTCGTTCCGGACGCGAACCTGCTTCCCAACGTCGAGGGGCTGAAAGGCCCGTTCGGCTGCCTGAACAAGGCGCGTTATGGCATTTCCTGGGGCGCGCTTGGCGCCGCCGAATTCTGCTGGCACGCGGCGCGCGACTATGTGATGGACCGCAAGCAGTTCGGCCGGCCGCTGGCGGCGAATCAGTTGATCCAGCTCAAGCTTGCCAACATGCAGACCGAAATCACGCTGGGGCTGCAGACGGTGCTGCGCGTCGGACGTCTGATGGATGAAGGCCGCGCGGCGCCGGAGATGATCTCCCTGATAAAACGCAATTCAGCGGGAAAGGCGCTCGACATCGCACGTCTGGCGCGCGACATGCATGGTGGCAACGGTGTTTCGGATGAATACCACGTCATCCGCCATGCCATGAACCTCGAGGCGGTGAACACCTACGAGGGCACGCACGACATCCACGCGTTGATCCTCGGCCGGGCGCAAACCGGGATCCAGGCCTTCACCGGATAGACCCACCTCACCCCGTCCCTTGTATGTCCCAGAATAGAGTTGTTGTAGCTGTTGGGGAAGCATCAGATCGCAAGTCCCTGGTACTGCGCTGGATGAGGTAAGTACGCGGGAGAGCGAAGATCGGTGCTTCTATTTATGGAAACTGTGTTGTGCAAACCCGAACGGTTGGACGGTAGCACACCGGATTGAACACAAGGATGGGTCATCAACATGGAAACCAAGTTTGTCGGTATTGATGTAAGCAAGTTGACGCTGGATTTTGATTGTCTGCCGGTCAGCGCGGCGCAACAGTTTGCCAACGACGCCGCTGGGATTGCCGCGCTGGTGGCTTTGCTCCAGGGCAGCGGAGTGGAGCGCATTGTGATTGAAGCCACCGGTGGATATGAAACCGCTGTGGCCAGCGCCCTGGCCGTTGCTAGCTTACCGGTGGTGGTGGTCAACCCCAAGCAGGTACGAGACTTTGCCAAAGCCATTGGCCATTTTGCCAAGACGGATCGACTCGATGCCAAGGTGCTGGCCTTGTTTGGCGAGCGCATCAAGCCGCCGCTACGGACCATCCCGGACGAGACCCAGCGAGCGCTGGCCGACGTACTGGGCCGTCGCAGCCAACTGGTGGTCATGCGCGCGCAGGAGAAGGCGCGTCTGGCGACGGTGGCGGCCGTTGCCCGAAAAAATGTCGAGCAGCACATCGCTTGGCTGGACAAGTGCATCGGCAAGCTGGACACGGATCTGGGGGATCGCCTGCGCAATTCGCCGGTGTGGTGCCACAAGGCCACGCTGCTCGATAGCGTACCGGGTGTGGGGACGGTGACGACGTTTTCACTTCTGGCGAAGTTGCCGGAGTTGGGGACGCTGAATCGCCAAAAGATCTCCGCGCTGGTCGGCTTGGCGCCGTTCTCGGACGATAGTGGCAAGCGACAAGGAGCACGATACATTCGTGGCGGACGTGCAGAGGTGCGTTGCGTGCTGTACATGGCCACCCTGTCGGCGATCAAACACAATCCGCCGATCAAGGCTATGTATGAACGCCTGACGAAGGCGGGAAAGCCGTTCAAGCTCGCCATGACCGCGTGTATGAGAAAGCTCCTGACCATACTCAATGCCATGTTAAAAACGAATCAAACATGGAAAATTCAGCCTTCTTCTTGACACGGTTGCTCTCCCGAATGGAGAGGGGAGGCTCGAGATCCCCTTCCCTTTCATGGGGGAAGGGCATGGGATGGGGGCCTGGCGTGCACCCCTCCTCTAACAGGAGGGGAGTTCATTATGTCAGGCGGGCTTACTCAATGATTCCCGTTGACCGCGGGACCGGCTGACGCTTTGATCCATCAAACCTTGAGCCGAACTCTCCTCTTCTGATGTCTTTCACCGCGTCCGAAATCACATACGGTTTCGAAACTTTGTGGCCGGAGCGCGGTCCCCGCGTCTATTTTGACCCGGCGTCGGTCAACGCTGCGCAACTCCTCTCCGGGCTA
>JBOIFZ010000191.1:0-3633 GCA_050741735.1 Burkholderiales bacterium | reverse complement strand
TGCCGCCCCGCGCCATGATCGAGAGCGCATGATCGCCTGCTATTGCTCCGAAACAGGAAACGAACATGTCGAGCGCGCGCAAGCACAACGGATCGCCGCGCTCCAGCGCGGCATGGGTAATTTCCGCTGCGTTTCCGCCGGCGAATAACGCTCCCGCAATCGCCGGTGGTTTGTTTTCACGCCGACAAAGAAATTCAAAGATGTGCACCAATCCTGGACCTGAAACCACATCCTCGACTACAACCCGCCCCTGACTCAAATACAGCTCGCGCCATAGATCGAGCTGCTCGGACGTCGCAGGCGCAAAGCCGGCACTTCCCGATTCCCCGGCGACTATCAAGTACTTGTCGCCAGCCCAAACCACGTAAGCCACGCCAAGCCCGGTTCCGGGGCCGATAACCAGCCGCGGCGCAACAGCGACCGGTTCGCCGGATTGCAGCGTGACAAGATCCGCGGACTGAAGCAACTCGATGCCTTTGGCCGCCGCAGCAAAGTCGTTGACCACCTTCACGCGCGCAACACCGAACCGCGACGCAATTGCATCACCGTCGACCAGCCACGTCAAATTGGTCATCTGCACGCGATTGTCGAATACCGGCCCGGCGACACCCAAACAGGCGCTAGTGATTTTTGGCGGCGAGCGCTGTTGCGCTGTCCATTCGGAAAAAAATGTCTGCAACACGCTGAAAAAATCCTGATGTTCGGCAGCAAGGTAGCGAGCGCCGAACACCGTCGTCCAGCGGCCGTGCCGCAGCTCGCCCAGCTCGAGCAGGGTCTTGGTCGCTCCGACGTCGCCTGCGAGTATCATGGTTGCATCACCAGCATTTCCTGAATTTACTATTCTGCCACTACTAAGGTTAAGATGATTTGCGTAATCGCAAATCTTTCATCCTTGACGTCTGGCGCCGCTTCCCGGCATCCTGCTGGACGGCCGAGCGCCAGAGGTTTCTACCTTTGAATACAGATTCGTCGAAAATCCGCGTCCTGTTTGCCTCACCCGAGTGTGCGCCAATGGCCAAGATCGGCGGGCTCGGCGAGGTCAGCACGGCATTGCCGGCTGCGCTTCGCGAACTGCGTGTGGACGCACGAGTTCTATTGCCCGGCTATCCCGGTGTCTTGGCAGCCGCCGGCAGCGCGCGGGAACTGGCGCGTATGACACTTTTCGATGTGCCGATCGAAGCACGTCTTCTCATGGCGCACCTCTCGAATGGCGTCCCATTGATTATCCTCGACAGCCCGCGCCTGTATGCGCGCGCTGGCGGCCCCTACCAGAACGAAGCTGGCGAGGATTGGCATGACAACGGCCGGCGCTTCGGCTTGCTGTCGAAAGTGGCGGCGATACTGGGCAGTGCATCCAGCCCGCTCGATTGGCGTCCCCAGATCATCCATTGCAACGACTGGCCGGTAGCGCTTGCGCCTGCGTATCTGCACTACACTCCGCAGCCGCGGGCCGCGGCAGTCATGACTATTCATAATTTGGCATTTCAGGGTAACTTCGAGCCCAATCTGGTCGCAGCACTCGGCCTTCCCCCATCCAGTTTCGCCGTTGATGGCCTGGAGTTCCATGGACGTATGTCGTTTCTCAAAGCCGGGCTGCTCTACGCCGAAGCAATCACCACAGTCAGCCCGACTTACTCGCGCGAGATCCTGTCCGAACCGCTAGGTTTCGGCATGGATGGACTGCTTCGCCTGCGTCGGGATTCGCTGTTCGGCATATTGAACGGGATTGACACTTTTATATGGAACCCGGAGACCGATCCGTTAATCGCGCACCGCTACAATGCCGGCACCCTCGACAACAAGCCGCTCAATAAGCAGGCGCTGCAACAACGTTTGCAGCTCGCGGTGGAACCGGAAATTCCGTTGCTCGGGGTGGTAAGCCGCTTCACGCAACAGAAAGGGACCGATGTGCTGGTCGAGGCGGCATCCCGGCTTGTCGAGCTGCCGGCGCAACTGGTCGCGCTTGGCACCGGCGAGCGCAAGCTGGAGGATGCGCTTCGCACGGTTGCAGCGCGCTACCCCGGGAACATCTCGGTAGTTAACGGGTTTGACGAAAGTCTCGCGCATTTGATTGAGGCCGGAGCCGATATGTTTCTCATGCCATCGCGATTCGAGCCGTGCGGCCTGAACCAGATGTACAGTCAGCGTTACGGAACGCCGCCAGTCGCACGCATCACCGGTGGTCTCGCCGACACAATTGTTGATTGCAATCCCGGGACGCTCGCTAACGGAAGCGCGACCGGTTTCCTGTTCCATCAGCTGACTGCAGCTGCGCTGCTTGCCGCGGTTCGGCGCGCAATCATCATGTACCACGACCGCAGCAGGTGGCGGGTTTTGCAACAAAACGGCATGGCGCGATATTTCGGATGGGACATAGCCGCGCGGCAGTACGCAGGAATTTATGCCCGGCTTGCGAGCCATGTTTAGAACGTGGGCCCGCATCAGACCCACATCATCAGTCCCAGCTCGAAGCGGTGAGTTAGCAACGGGTGATGCGGATAGGCGCGGATACGGCATTCGAGCTTGCCGCATAGATCCGGCGTGAGCATCAGGACATATTGATGCTCGCCGGCCGCATTGGCCGTACCGTCGAAGACGTACACGTGGCGTGAGAGAGTGCGTCTGTAGTCGAGTTCTTTCGCCACGCTGGACAGCAGCAGCTCGACGACAATATCCTCGGGCCTGAGCCCATTCAACTGTACACCAACCTCGAACCGGACTTCCTCACCGAAAGCAATGTTCTTTTTCGGCGCGTCGAGGCGCCGCAGTGAAACACGCGGCCAAGCTTCGCGCACCCGGTGCTTCCAAGCCGCGATTGTGTGTGCGGTTTCGAAATGATTCTCGGAATATCGCCGGCCCTGTTGTGACGCAGGCAGATAGAACTTGGCCACGTACTCGCCCATCATGCGGCTGGTGTTGAACCGGGGCAGAAGGCTTACCATCGAGCGCTTCGCCAGTTTGATCCATTCTGGGGAAAATTCCCGGTTGTAATAAGTTGGGATCACGCGATCCTGCAACAGTTCGTAAAGCGAGCGGCTTTCCTCGTGGTTCCGGCGTTTCTCGTCGAGCGCTTCCGAGGCCGGCTTGATCGCCCAGCCGTTGTCCCCCTGATAGCCTTCCTCCCACCACCCGTCCAATACTGAGAGGTTGATCACGCCGTTGATACCCGCTTTTATACCGGAGGTCCCCGAGGCCTCCATCGGATAAACCGGATTGTTCAGCCAGACGTCGACGCCGGACACGAGCCTCCGCGCCAGGTGCAGATCGTAGCCTTCGACGAAAAGGATTTTGCCCTCGAATTCCGGCAGGGAGGCAACTTGGATCACGCGCCGTATCAACTCCTTGCCCGGCTCGTCAGCAGGGTGGGCCTTGCCAGCCAAGATGAACAATACCGGGCGTTCCGGATCGCGCACGATCTCGCGCAGCCAGTCGAGGTTTTCGAACAGGAGCGTGGCGCGCTTATACGTTGCAAAGCGCCGTCCGAAACCGATGGTGAGCACGTTGGGGTTGGCCGGATCGGCGAGCTTGAGCAGCCGGTCGAGGTGCGCCTCGCTGCCTCGATTGCGAAAATGCTGGATCCGAATTACATGGCGGATCAGGTGCAGCATCTGCGCCTTGAGCTGTTGGTGTACG
>JBOIFZ010000190.1:0-1639 GCA_050741735.1 Burkholderiales bacterium | reverse complement strand
CTGCAGCCCGATTTGAGGCAATTGCGCGAGGAAGGATATCTTTCGTGCCCCTTCGGATGGGGTGAACACGAACTGGGAATCCTGGACTTCGGGCGTCAGGTTCCAATCGGAAAACTGTGCCCGGTACTGGGGCTGGCCTTCCGCATTCTTGTAGGTCAATACCGCTCGGAGCGGCAACGGCTGGGTGCCCGCCGCGATCCAGACCTGATAATCCACCGTCTCGGTGCGTCCCGCCAAATGATGGGCCGGTGCCCCGTGGAATTCGGTTTTCTCCACATAATCGAGCGACTGGGTCCGGCGTTCGAGTTCCTCCGGAAACCGGCTGAGCAAGAGCACGGCCAACGGCAGCCGCATGTGGAGGTCTTTAAGGAAATACATGATCGCTGCGTCGATGCCGCCGGGTTTGGATGTCTGCGCATAGACGTTCTGCGACGGGCTGAAGAGCGTGATGTCCTTGCCGTCGTACAGGAAGGAATTCTTCTCGCCGTCGCTATGCTCCGATTCGACGCGCAAGTGGTTGGGCCGGCTCACGGTGATCTTCCGGGTCTCGCCAAACTCGACTTTCTGGCCGGATTCCTGTACCACGTCGAAATTGCCCCGGACGTTCACGCTGAAACGCTGGGTCTTGGCCAGAAACCCGGCCATGCGCATCAGAATCGCTTTGGCGTCACCTTGCGGTTCCGCACCGACCGCGGATACCGCACTGGCGCTTGCCGGCTGTTCCGACCGGGTCGCTGGCTGCCCGCCTGCGCAGCCCGAAAGAATGAATAGGGCCGACGCGCACACCGCCACTTGCCATCGATTAGTCTCCACTGTTCACCTCTTTGGCTTTGCTAGTTGATTTTGGTCCCGCAAGTGTGAGCACCCGCTACGGCCGTCCGGAAAATGCCGAAATTTGTATTGGACGCTTGCTACGATGCTCATGAATCGCGTGATAGCCGTGCTGTTCGTTGCCCAAACAGCCCACCACACACACTAGCGCCCTATCACTATTGCGCATCCTAATAGTATAGCTCTTTCTAGATTCGGACAAAAAACAGGAGGGCGGGGTAGAGGTGGGGCGATCGCGTAAAATGAAAACCGAACGTCTCCATGCCGGCTGAGATGAACGTTGTCTGCTCAAAGCCTTTGGAGTCTCGGCCTGAATTTAAGCGGCCATCGCCAGGGCGGCTATGCCGCCTCAGAACAACCGGCCGAGATACAGGTAGATGCTGTTGTTGCCCTGCTCGGCGTGACCGTAGGCCAGGTACACCGGGCCGAGCACCGTATCCAGACCCAGGAACACCGACCCGGCGAGCAATGCCTTATCGGGCGCCAGGCTGATATCGTCGCGGTCCTCGTAGACGTTGCCGTATTCGAGCGAGACGCCGGCATAGGCGGGCAGCCACTCGATGTTGCCCAAACGGCGGTAGTAACCGCTGCGCAGCAGTAGCACCTGTTGGCCGCTAAGTTGGTCCTGCGTAAAGCCGGACAAGTTGAGAAATCCGCCGGCGCGGAAACGGTTCTGCACCGGTGCAACGCCGTCGGCCGTGTAGTCGAAGTCCAACCCGCCGAAGAAGGTGTTCTTCCCCCAGGAGTGGGCGAGCGCGCCCATAAACAGCAGTTGCGAGAAGTCGGAGTCCGCCCCCAGGCTCTCCAC
>JBOIFZ010000189.1:0-3120 GCA_050741735.1 Burkholderiales bacterium | reverse complement strand
TCGCGTTTCGCTACGACACTTCAAAACGCACCTACGAGGACGAGCCTGCCCACATTGCGCGGCTGCGCGCCGACCTCGCCCGCAACTCCACGCTGATCGAATCGAAAATCGGGCGCCGACCACGGGTGATGGTGTGGCCGTTCGGCCGCGACAGCATGCAGGCCATTGAAGTCGCACGCGAACTAGGCATGCCGGTCACAATGAGTCTGGTCAGCGGCGCCAACACCCTCAAGGACGATCTGAGCCGGGTGCGCCGCGACCCGCTGGTCGGCAACCCGCCATTGCGCGACTTCATTTCGATGGTCTCCAAGGACCCCGACCCGCTGCCGGAACGGGTGGTGCACGTGGACCTCGATTACGTTTACGATGCCGACCCGCTCCAGCAGCAGGCAAACATCGACAGACTGCTCGATCGCATCCTCGCGCTGCGCGTCACCACCGTATATCTGCAGGTTTTCGCCGACAGCGACGGCAACGGCCAGGCCGAGGCGATGTATTTCCCGAACCGGCATCTGCCGCTGCGCGCCGACCTGTTTTCCTATGTTGCCTGGCAGCTTTCCACGCGCGCGTTCGTCAGGGTTTACGCGTGGATGCCGGTGCTCGCGTTCGAGTTGCCGTCCGCCAATTCCGCCGCCGCGCTAACGGTGCAGTCCGCCGATGCCGATGCCGCGTCGGCGCACCCACGCTACCGGCGACTGTCCCCGTTCAGTGCCGATGCGCAGCGCGTGATCGGTGAAATCTACGAAGACCTCGCCCGCCACGGGCCCTTTGACGGCCTGCTGTTCCACGACGATGCCGTGCTCGACGATTTCGAGGACGCAAGCCCCTCGGCGCTGCAGACCTACCGGGAGTGGGGTCTGCCGGCGTCAATCGAGGCGATCCGTTCCGATCCGCAACTGCTGCAGCGCTGGACAGAACTTAAGACCCGCGCGCTGATCGAGCTCACTAATGAGCTCACGGAGCGCGTGCGCCACTACCAGGGTGCGATCAAGACGGCGCGCAATCTCTACGCCAGTCCGGTGCTGGAGCCCGCGTCGCAGGCCTGGTTCGCGCAGTCGCTGCCCGATTTCCTCGCCGCCTACGATTACACCGCGGTGATGGCGATGCCGCTGATGGAAGGCGCGGCGAAGCCCGGCGCGTGGCTCGACGCGCTGGTGCGCAAGGTAAGCGAGCATCCCGGCGCATTGAAGAAGACCGTGTTCGAGCTGCAAAGCATGGACTGGAACACGCGCGAGCGCGTGCCCACGCGGACGCTGGCCGAGCAGATGAACCGCCTGCAGCGCCAGGGCGCGGTCAACTTCGGCTACTACCCGGACGATTTCCTCGCCGACCATCCCGGGCTGGCCGGCATCAAGCCGGCGATTTCGCTGCAGAGTTTTCCGCGGAGCGACTGATGGCCTCTGATTCCTTCGGCGCCATCGGAACCATCCTGTTCGGGTTCGCGTTCTACTACCCGCTTTTCATGGCCTACAATTGGATGATCGGCGCGCTCTACTACTTCTTCCACTACGAAATTCACCAGGGCAAGGTGAATGAGCCCCCGGAGCTGGAGAGATATCCGGGCGTGACTTTCCTGGTGCCGTGCTTCAACGACGAAAAGATCATCGTCGAAACCATCGAATACCTGCTGCAGCAGAAGTATCCGGACTTCGAGGTGGTCGCCATCAACGACGGCAGCCGCGACCTGACCGGGGACATCCTCGATGCGCTGGCCGTGAAGCATCCGCGCCTGCGCGTCATTCACCATGCAGCGAATCAGGGCAAGGCCATGGCGCTCACCAGCGGTGCGCTGCTGACCCCGAACGAATACCTGATCTGCATCGATTCCGACGCGCTGCTCGACCCGCACGCGGCGCGCTGGATGATGCGGCATTTCATGTCGAGCGCGCGCGTCGGAGCGGTCACCGGCAATCCGCGCATCCGCAACCGTTCCACCCTGTTCGGCCGCATCCAGGTCGGCGAGTTTTCCTCCACCGCCGGCCTGCTCAAGCGCGCGCAGCGCACTTACGGGCGACTTTTCACCATATCGGGCGTGATCGCGGGCTTCCGCAAGATGGCGCTGCACCAGGCCGGCTACTGGAGCCAGGACATGCTCACCGAGGACATCGACATCACCTGGAAGCTCGAGATCGCCAAGTGGGACGTGCGCTTCGAGCCGCGCGCACTGTGCTGGATCCTGATGCCGGAGACGCTCTCCGGCCTGTGGCGGCAGCGCCTGCGCTGGGCGATGGGCGGCGCGCAGGTCATCTTCCGCCACTTCCGGAAGTTGCATAACTGGCGCGAGCGGCGCATGTGGCCGATCTACCTGGAGTATTTCGCCAGCATGCTGTGGGCCTACACGATGGCGATCACCGTGATCCTTTGGGGTCTTGGCAAGGTTGTCGAGGTGCCGCAGGCGCTGCAGGTGCCGACCCTGCTGCCCGGCTTCAGCGGCGTGCTGATCGGCATCACCTGCATGCTGCAGATCGCGGTCGGCCTGCTGATGGACTCGCGCTACGAAAAGGGCTTGTCCCGCTATTACTTCTGGATGATCTGGTACCCGGTCGCGTTCTGGATCATCAACGTTCTCACCACCGTCGTCGCCACGCCCCGGGTCCTCATGCGCCGGACCGGGAAGCGTGCAACCTGGCGCAGTCCCGACAGAGGTATCCACACGACATGAACGATATGGTCTTCGACATTCGCAACATCATCATCGACCGGCCGGAACTCCAATCGAAGAGCAAGCGCGCGGTGTACGGCGTGCTCACGGCGGCGCTCTGGAGCTTTTATCTTTACCTGCTGCTGCCGCTGGCGACTTTGCTGGCATGGTGGCTCGGATTCACGGCGGTCTACGAAGAGATGGTGATGCGTCGCGGCTGGGAAGCGCTCCTCGAACTGATCGGCGTTTACGGCGCGATCGTCCTTGCAATGGGTTTGGTGCAGGTGGGCTGGGCGCTGATCAACTGGCTGCGTTTCTACGGCAGGCGCGACCGCCGCCGCGAGCGCCCGCCGGTAATGAGACAGGAATTCACCGAACCGCTGTTTCTGATGGACACCGCTGAATTGCCCGTATGGCTGAACGCCAAGCGCCTGGTCGTGCATCACCACCCCACCTCCCCAAGGATCACTTCGGTCGAA
>JBOIFZ010000188.1:0-1749 GCA_050741735.1 Burkholderiales bacterium | reverse complement strand
CAGCAGCACCTCGCGGACTTCGGCTTTCGTAACCCCGTTGCGCAACGCGCCGCCGATGTGCATCTTGAGTTCGTGCGGACGGTTAAGCGCCGACAGCATCGCGAGGTTGAGCATGCTGCGGGTCTTTTTCGGCAGTTCCTCCCGGCCCCATATCGCGCCCCAGCAGTACTCGGTCGTCAGCCTTTGCATCGGCATGTTGAAGTCGTCCGCCGAGGCGATGGATTTTTCCACGAACTCGGCGCCGAGTACGGACTTGCGGATCTTCAGACCCTGTTCGAACAATTCGTCGTTCATTGCTTTTCTCCTGATGTTGAATCACAACCCTCATCCAAAAAAAATCTCACCACAGAGACACAGATTCACAGAGAAAGTCAGCCGTCAATGATCTGTACTGAGCGGAAGCCCAGCCGGCTCGTAAATGGTGATCCCGGTTTTTTTCCCGTTCTGGCTTTTCCTCTGTGTCTCTGTGGTGAATGGCGCACTTGCAGGACTACTTTCCCGGCCAAATCGGCGCGGAAATCGCGTCCTTGGCAGGATAGACGGTGATCGGCACGCCTTTCTGCCACTGCACGATCAACAGGCTCGCGTCCGCGCGCCGGCCGCTCTCTTCGAACCTCAGCTTGCCGTTGCCGGGGAAGAAGTTCGCCGCGCCGCCGCTGAGGTTCATCGTACGCAGCGCCTGGGCCACCGCCTTGCGGTCGGCCTTGCCGGCGGCTTCAAGGGCTGCCTTGAAGATCAGCATGTCGCCATAGGTGGTCACGAAATGCTGGGTCGGCCACGGCTCATTGGTCTTGGCCTTCACCTCGGCGACAAAATCCTTCTGCGCGCTGGTGGTCCAGTTGGCAACCACCGCCATGACACCTTCAAGCTGCTCGATGTTCATGTTGGTGCGCAGGTCCGGGTCCAGGATCGCAGCGCCATTCGCGATCGTCGGCAGTTTGCCGCGCCCTAGCCCGAATTCGTTCATTTTCTCCAGCAGCAGCTTGGCGTCGGAAATCACCGTGGGCAGCAGGATGAGGATGTCCGGCCGCGCCGAACGCACCTTCTGGATCAGGGGTGTGGCGTTCGCCAGCGGCGGCGTGAAGGTCTCGTCCACCACCAATTTCAATCCGAGCTTGGCGAACTGGTGGTCGCGCATCGGCTTGACGAAAGATACCGACGCGGCGGTATTGTCCATGACAATGCCGATGGTCTGCGGCCGCTTGCCGGAGGCCTTCTCCGCCATCTCGATCAGCGCCGGCAGGGACCCTTCCGCCTGCTGCACGCCGGTGGCGGAAGTCTGGAACACGTACTTGAACCCACGCGATGTGATCAGGTCCGAATACGAGAAGGTGACCACCGGCAACTCGGCACGCTCGGTGACTTCGGTGACCGCCAGCGTGAAGGAGCTGAGGTAGGCGCCGGTCGCAACTACCAGGTTGGGCGAATTGGCCACCATGCGCTGTGCTGCATTCTTCGCCCTTTCGACCGAATCTCCCGCGTCGAACACCGAGAGCTTGAATTTCGCCCCGCCCATGGACTTGATGCCGCCCTGCCGATTGATGGTTTCGATCGCCATGTCGGCGGCCATCTTCATCACCTGACCCTGCCGGGCGTAAGGCCCCGACATCGGCGCGATCAACCCGACCTCCACTTCGTTCGTCTGCGCGGTTGCGGCAATCGCGGCGGCCGCCATCGCCGTAGCGAGCAACGCGCGGACCACGTGCTTTTCAAGCGCAGCAATTTTCATGTTGTGCATCACATCCTCCC
>JBOIFZ010000187.1:0-7993 GCA_050741735.1 Burkholderiales bacterium | reverse complement strand
GAGCAAATGAAGATGTTCCTTACCCGCATGGGCTTCGGTAGCAAGGCGGTAGTCACCGGCGACGTCACCCAGATCGACCTGCCCAAGGGGCACAAAAGCGGACTGATCGAGGCGCAAATGATCCTCGGAGAAGTACGCGGCATCACCTTCACCCAGTTCCTCAGCGAAGACGTGGTGCGCCACCCGCTGGTGCAGCGCATCGTCCACGCCTATGAACAGCACGGCTCCCGCAGGGAAGGCTGACCGGGCGATGGCCCGCGCCGGCGGCCGGTTTGCGCGCTCCAAACCACGCTCCAGACTCGCGTTGACGGTTCAGTACGCAGCCGCGAACGACGGATTGCCGACGCGCGGCCACTTGCGCGCCTGGGTGAAGGCCGCGTTGCAGCACAATGCCGACATCACGGTGCGCCTGGTGGCTGCCGAAGAAGGTCGCATGCTCAACCGGCAGTATCGCGGCAAGGATCACGCCACCAACGTGCTGACCTTTGCCTATCCCGATACCAATCCGTTGGCGGGCGACATCGTACTGTGCGTTCCGGTAGTTGAGCGCGAAGCCCGGGAACAGCACAAGAATCCGCAAGCACACTACGCCCATCTGGTGGTGCACGGCATGCTGCACCTTCAGGGTTACGATCACGAGAAGGCCGCGGACGCACGGGTCATGGAAACGCTCGAAACGGAAATTGTCACCGGCCTGGGGTATGCTGACCCCTACATGCAAACGGGAAATGGGAATTAGGCGATAGGGACGGCGGTCGCCGGGGCGGTATTGCCCGTTTCCCGTAGACCATTCCCTATTCAAGAAGTCGTGGACGAAGAACAGGACAAACCCTCATTGCTGGAACGGCTGGGCGCGCTGCTGATGCGCGAGCCGGAAGACCGCGAGCAGCTGATCGAGCTGCTGCAGCGTTCCTACGAACGCAACCTGCTGGATGCCGACGCACTCGCCATGATCGAAGGCGTCTTGCAGGTTTCCGAGATGCAGGCGCGCGACATCATGATCCCGCGTTCGCAGATGGACGTGATCGACATCGGCGACGCGCCCGAGAAGTTCATCCCCTGGGTGATCGAGACCAGTCACTCGCGTTTTCCGGTGATCGGCGACAACAAGGACGACGTGATCGGCATCCTGCTGGCCAAGGACCTGCTGCGCTACTACGCGGGCGAGGAGTTCAACGTGCGCGAGATGCTGCGACCGGCGGTATTCATTCCCGAGTCGAAGCGCCTGAACGTTCTGCTCAAGGATTTTCGCAGCAATCGCAACCACATCGCGATCGTGGTGGACGAGTACGGCGGCGTTGCCGGTCTGGTGACCATTGAAGACGTGCTGGAACAGATCGTCGGCGAAATCGAGGACGAATTCGACTTCGACGAGACCGAAGCCAACATCGTCCTGGACCGCAACGGCCAGTTCCGCGTCAAGGCGCAGACCGAGATCGACGACTTCAACAAGACTTTCGACACCGACTTCAACGACGAGGATTTCGACACCGTGGGCGGCCTGGTGCTGGCTCACCTGGGCCGGCTGCCAAAGCGCGGCGAGCAGTTCCGCATCGGCGACCTGAACTTCAAGGTGGTGCGCGCAGACAGCCGGAGACTTTATTCGATTCTGGTAGAAAAGGTCAGGACGGAGAGTGCGGCCTGAGTTGTCCGCCCGCCGCGAGTCAGGCCCCGCTACCACAGCTTTAGGTCGACTCTTCCTGCTCCCGTTCCTCCTGGGGGCGGCTACGGTCGCGGGATTCGCGCCGTTTCAACTTTACCCGCTGCCGATCCTGGCGCTGAGCGGATTGGTGCTGTTCTGGGAACGCAGCCGCAACACACGGTCTGCCACCGTGATCGGCTTTTCCTTCGGCCTCGGCATGTTTCTCGCCGGCGTGAGCTGGGTATACGTCAGCTTGCACGATTTCGGCGGGATGGGAATGCTGACCGCCGCAATCTTTACCTTTTCTTTCTGCGCGTACCTGGCCTGCTATCCGGCGTTGGTCGGGGCAATTCTCAAGCGTCTGCCGGCATCCCGGCCGGTACGCCTGCTGCTCTTTTTCCCGGCGTTGTGGGCGTTGTCGGAGTGGGTGCGCGGCTGGCTGTTCACCGGCTTCCCGTGGCTCGCGCTTGGCTATTCGCAGGCACCCGGCAGCCCGTTGGCCGGCTTCGCGCCGGTGCTCGGGGTGTTCGGCGTTTCCCTGGCCACGGCTGTCGCCGCGGCGGCGCTGGCCTCGGTCATCGCGCGCTTTGCCGAATGGCGCTCGCAGTCCCCGCAACAGCGCATGGCGCTGCTGGTTCGCGAACGCGGCGCATGGATCATCGTCGCCCTGCTGATCGCCGGCGCCGCATCGAGCGGCAGGGACTGGACGCAACCTTTGCCCGGCGATCCGACCAGCGTCGCGCTTCTGCAAGGGAATATCCCGCAGGAGATGAAGTGGCGGCCGGAGAGCGCGCGCGCCACACTTGAAACTTACCTGGGGCTGGCGCAGTCGGCCGAAGCCCGATTGATCCTCCTGCCCGAGACGGCGCTGCCGATGTTCAACGTGCACGTCCCCGAGGAATATCTGGAGATGCTCGCCCACCAGGGCCGGCGCAACGGCGGCGACCTGCTGGTGGGCGTGCCCGAGCTCGACGTTTCGGGACGTTATTACAACAGCGTGATGAGCTTCGGTTCGGCACCGACACAGATTTATCGCAAGCATCATCTGGTGCCCTTCGGCGACTATTTTCCCCTTCGGAGCTTGCTAGGCTGGATCATGAACCTGCTGCACATCCCGATGTCGGATTTTTCCCGGGGCGAGCCGGTGCAGCGGCCAATAAAAGCCGCCGGCCAGAAGATCGCCGTGAATATTTGCTACGAAGACGTGTTTGGCGAAGAGATCATCCGCCAGTTGCCGGAGGCAACCGTACTGGCCAATTTCACCAACGACGCCTGGTGGGGAAAATCGGTCGCCTCGAAGCAGCATCTGCAAATCGCCCAGATGCGCGCCATCGAAACCGGCCGGCCCATGCTGCGCGCCACCAATACCGGGGTCACCGCGATCATCGACCCTAAGGGCCGCATTGCGGCGTCCGCTCCCGAATCCACGACCACGACGGTGACCGGCAGGATTCATGGCTACCAGGGCGAAACGCCGTACGTGCGCCTGGGCAACTGGGCGTTCCTGGCGCTCGCCGCACTGATGATCGCGTTGCCGCTGGCGGCACAGCGCTTCTCGCAGCGCGGAGGTTGATCCATATCATTGGCGACGCAGTATCGCGGAGTTAGGAAAGCTCTGACCAGGTTCCACATGCGCGACCGAGGCGATTCGGGTCGAGGGCAAGACGGCGAGGACGCCGTGCAGCCTGACGCGAAGACGCAAAGGGAACGCTTCGCCTTCGCGTTTAATCGCCTTTTCCGGAAGCTTTGCCCCTGCGAGCGCCCGGAATTGAGTACAATTCGTGCATTTCGCGGGACCGCTTAACCACTGATTTTCTGCAGAATTCATCGATGTTGACGTTTCAGGAAGTGATTCTGACGCTGACCCGCTATTGGGGCGAACGCGGCTGCGCGATCCTGCAACCCTACGACATGGAAGTCGGCGCGGGCACTTCGCACACAGCGACGTTTCTACGCGCGATCGGTCCCGAGCCGTGGCGTGCAGCCTACGTACAACCCACGCGCCGGCCCAAGGACGGCCGTTACGGCGAGAATCCGAACCGATTGCAGCACTACTACCAGTTCCAGGTGGTTTTGAAGCCGTCGCCGGCCGACATCATCGATGTCTACTTCGGTTCGCTCGAAGCGCTCGGCATCGATCCAAAGGCGCACGACATACGCCTGGTCGAGGACGACTGGGAAAACGCCACTCTCGGAGCCTGGGGCCTGGGCTGGGAAGTCTGGCTAAACGGCATGGAAGTCACCCAGTTCACCTACTTCCAGCAGGTCGGCGGACTCGACTGCAAGCCGATCACCGGCGAGATCACCTACGGCATCGAACGGCTCGCCATGTACCTGCAGGGCGTGGAGAACGTCTTCGACCTGGTGTGGACTCCCGGCCTCGCCTACGGCGACGTCTGTCACCAGAACGAAGTCGAACAGTCGCGGTACAACTTCGAACAATCGAACCCGGAAATGCTGTTTGCGCACTTTGCCGGTTACGAATCCGAAGCAAAGCGGCTGATGAGCGCGCAACTCACCCTGCCCGCCTACGAAATGGTGCTCAAGGCGGCACACACCTTCAACCTCCTGGACGCGCGCGGCGCGATCTCGGTCACCGAGCGCGCGGCTTACGTCGGCCGCATCCGCAATCTTGCGCGCAGCGTGTCGCAGGCTTACTTCGACTCCCGGCTGCGCAAGGACTTCCCGATGTGCAAGCCGGGCCAGTTGCAGCAACTTGGGTTCGACCTCCAGGCCATGAAGACGACGCTGCTGGAAAGACAGACCGCATGAGTTCGAATCTACTTGTCGAACTCGTCACCGAGGAACTGCCGCCAAAGGCTCTCAAGCGGCTGGGCGATGCCTTTGCCGGTGCAGTATTCGATGGACTGAAAGGCGACGGGGTTCTGGATGCGACGTCCAGATTCAAGGCGTTCGCCACGCCCCGGCGCTTGGCGGTTTACATCTCGGCGGTGCTGGCCAAGACCAGAGACCGTCCCGTCGAGCAAAAGCTCATGCCGGTCGGCATCGCGCGCAAATCAGATGGCGGCTGGAGCGACGCCCTGCGCAGGAAGCTGGCAAGTTTGGGCCGGGAACGGCTTGCCGATGTTCCGGCAAATTCCAAAGTTGGCGCCGAGTCGCTGGCAATCAAGCGGGATGGCAAGGCCGAGAGCGTATTCCTGCGAAGCATCGCACCGGGTCAAACGATCGAACGAGTGCTATCCGATGCGATCGAGGAAGCCATCGGCAAGCTTCCCATTCCGAAAGTCATGAACTACCAGCTCGCCGACGGCGCCACGACCGTCAAATTTATTCGCCCCGCCCACGCGCTGGTCGCGCTGCACGGCGACAAGGTGCTTGACGTTTCCGTGCTCGGCCTGGCAGCCGGCCGCATCACCCATGGCCATCGCTTCCAGGGCGCGAAGAACATTGCTCTGGTCCGCGCCGACGAGTATGAATCCCGGCTCGAGCAGGAAGGCCGCGTCATCGCCGATTTCGACAAGCGCAGGGCCGACGTCAGCCGCCAGCTCGCGCAGAACGCCGCTGCGCTCAAGGTTTCGCTGGGGCCGGACGAGGACGTCGCGCCGTTGCTCGACGAAGTCACCGGACTGGTCGAATTGCCGACCGTGTACGTCGGGGAATTCGAGCCCGAATTTCTCGGCCTGCCGCAGGAATGCCTGATCCTGACCATGCGGCAGAACCAGAAATATTTCCCCCTGTTCGACACGGCCGGCAAGCTCACCAACAAGTTCCTGATCGTTTCCAACATGCGCCTTGCCGACCCGAAGAACATCGTCGCGGGCAACCAGCGGGTGATCCGTCCGCGGCTGGCGGACGCGCGCTTCTTCTTCGAGACCGACAAGAAAACAAAGCTCGCCGATCGCGTGCCCCAACTCGCCTCGATCGTCTACCACAACAAGCTCGGCAGCCAGCTCGATCGCGTCGGGCGCGTACGTGCGCTGGCCAGGGCGATTGCACAGATGATCGGCGCCGATCCGCTGCTTGCCGACCGCGCTGCGTTGCTCGCCAAGGCCGATCTGGTTACCAGCATGGTCGGCGAATTCCCCGAGCTTCAGGGCATCATGGGCCGGTATTGCGCGCTCGCCGATGGCGAGGATGCGCGCGTGGCCGACGCAATCGAGCAGCATTATCGGCCGCGATTCGCCGGCGACGCATTGCCCGGTGGCGAGGTTGCCACGGCGCTCGCGCTGGCCGACAAGCTGGAGATGCTCGCCGGCATGTTCGGCATCGGCCAACAGCCGACCGGGGACAAGGATCCGTTCGCCCTTCGTCGCCATGCGTTGGGTGTGATCCGGATGCTCATCGAGGGCAAACTGTCAGTATCGTTGCATGATCTGGTCAATGCAGCGTTCTCGGTATTCCCACGCGGCATGATTGGCGACACGCACACGAATTTGCAGGAGTTCATTTTCGAACGCCTGCGCAGTTACCTGCGCGAGGCGGGCTATACCGCGAACGAAATTGAAGCGGTGCTGTGCATGCGGCCCGTCCGGCTTCATCAGGTACCCCTGCAACTGGCCGCTGTGCGCGCTTTCGCCAGCCTGCCGGAGGCGGAAAGTCTCGCCGCCGCCAACAAGCGGGTGGTCAATATCCTTAAACAGGCGCAGGCCAAAGGAGAATCCTTCAAACGCGCCCAGGCCGAGGCTTTGACCGAGACGGCCGAGCGTAATCTGTTCAATGCGCTTGCGATGGCTACCCGGATCGCGACCCCGCTGCTGCAAAAGGGCGATTACGCAGGTTACCTGAAGGCGTTCGCCGTGCTGAAATCACCCGTCGACGCATTTTTCGACTCGGTAATGGTCATGGTGGAGGACGCTGCAGTACGCCAGAATCGTCTGGCGCTGCTGGCGGATTTGCGCCAGGAAATGAATCGCATCGCCGACATTTCCAAGCTGGCCGCCTGAAGGCCGTGAACAGTGATTAGCGAATGGTGATCGGCAAAATCCTCACCGGGCTCGAATCACGTTTTCCGTTCACCATTCACCGTTCACTGTTCACTCGCTCATGAAACTCGTCATACTCGATCGCGACGGCGTCATCAACCAGGACAGCGATCAGTTCATCAAGAACCCCGAGGAGTGGAAGCCGATTCCGGGAAGCCTGGAGGCGATTGCACGGCTTAACCATGCCGGCTACCGCGTGGTCGTGGCCTCCAACCAGTCCGGCATCGGTCGCGGTCTGTTCGACATGGGTGCGCTGAACGCGATCAACGACAAGATGTATCGTGCGCTGGGCCAGGTCGGCGGACGCATTGACGCATTGTTCTACTGCCCGCACGCGGCCGAAGCGGACTGCGACTGCCGCAAGCCGAAACCGGGGATGTTTCTCGACATCGCCCAGCGGTTCAACGTGGACCTGGCCGGCGTTCCGAGCGTGGGAGATTCGCTGCGTGATCTGCAGGCCGCGGCGGCGGCACGCGCCCAACCGATGCTGGTACTCACCGGCAAAGGGGCCAAGACCAAGAGCGCGGGCGGTATGCCGGACAACACGTTGCTGTTCGCCGACCTTGCCGAAGCGGTGCGGCATATCGTTTCATGAGCATCGTTGCGGCCTTCCTGCGTTCGGCCGTCTTCGAGATCGTCCGGTTCGCGCTCACGGTAGTCTTCGCCGTCATTTCGCTGCTCACCTTTGCGCTCGAACCGCTGACCCGCTATCGCATCATCACCACCTGGTCGCGCCTGGTGATTGCGCTGGCACGAGCCGTCTGCGGGGTTGAATACCGCGTGATCGGCCGTGAATACCTGCCCACAGAGCCAAGCATCGTGCTGTCGAAACACCAATCGGCCTGGGAAACGCTCGCTTACCAGGAAATTCTTCCGCCGCAGGTCTGGGTCATCAAGAGAGAATTACTGCGGGTGCCATTCTTCGGCTGGGGACTGGCGATGATGAGCCCGATCGCAATCGATCGCGGCTCCGCAACCCGCTCCCTGAAGCAGACTCTCGAACAGGGCAAGGACCGCCTCGCCAAAGGCTGGTGGATCGTGATATTCCCGGAAGGCACCCGCATCGCCCCGGGCCGCCGTGGACGGTATCATCTCGGCGGCGCCTGGCTGGCGTGCCAGACCGGCGCACCAGTGGTGCCGATCGCGCATAATGCCGGGACCTTGTGGCGAAAGAACGCGTTCATCAAGCACCCGGGTACCATCACCGTCAGCATCGGCCCGGCCGTTCATCCGCTGGGAATGACCACCGACACACTCAACCGGAAGGTCGAAGACTGGATAGAAACCGAAGTCGCCCGCCTCGGGAACGCTCGCTAGATTTGTTCCCGGTCGCCGCGGTCACCGAGCCAAAAACCATCCGGCCGGGAGACCGCGACATCCCCTACCTTCTCAATCGCAGTCAGCAACG
>JBOIFZ010000186.1:0-9158 GCA_050741735.1 Burkholderiales bacterium | reverse complement strand
CTGCTGCCCAAGGGTGCGGCTTACCGGTTCAAGGCGGCGCGCCCGTCGGCAATGATCCAGCAGACGCTCAAGGGCGATCTCACCAAGGAGAGGTGGGGAGAAATCTGCGCGAAATGAACGTGAGGCGAGATGCGTGAGGCGAAAGGCGAAAGGCGTGAGGCGAGAGTCCCTGGACCCAAGATCAATCACCCTTCACCCTTCACCCTTCACCCTTCACCCTTCACCCTTCACCAGTTACTTGTCACCAGTTACCAGATTTTCGGAGAAAATCCTATGAATGCACCTGCCGAATTCAAGCTGCCGGAAACCATCGCCGGCTACAAGACCTTTACGCTCGGCGAATTCACGCTCGCCCGCGACGAGTACTTCGTCACCCTCACTTGGCCGGCGAAAGGCCAGCGCCAGTCGCATACCATGAGCGCGGACGCTTTCCTGCGCGCGTTGATGCGCGACGTGGCCTGGGGCTTTTTCTACGGCCTGGTCAATTTCGACGCCGTGTTCGGCACCCGCAATCTGTACGGCAAGGTCGAGCTGTTCGCCGGCCGCTACAACGAGGCCATCCACAGCGCCGGACTGTCGTATGTCGAGACCTTCGAAACGCCGAAGGCGATGGCGAAGTTCAAGGAAATCCTCGCCGACTGGGTGAACGCCGGCTTCGATCCATTTGCCGCACCATCGGAAACCGGCAACACTGCATTCGGCGAGAAGAACGGCAACAACCTCGCCGCCATCGAACGATTCCGCGTTGCGACCAAGCGCATGCCGGGGCTGGAAGGTGATTCGCCGCTGCGCAACGACTCCAACGGCTACGCGATCAATCGTGCCTTTGCCGACGTGGGGCAGGAAGAGCCCGAGATCAAGGCCGAGCCCGGCTTCGAGAGGGAACTGCACGCGTTCAATCTCTTCAGGTACCTGTCGCGATCGGACGTGACCTGGAACCCCTCGGTGACCTCCGTGTGCAGGAACAGCCTGTTCTGCCCGACCACCGAGGAGTACATCCTGCCAATCATCCACGGCAACGATCGCATCGAGTGGTTCGTGCAACTCTCAGACGAGATCACCTGGGAAGTCGCGGATCGCGAGACCGGACGGCCGCGCGCGCGCCTGACGATGAAGGCCGGCGACGTCGCGGCGATGCCGGCGGACATCCGCCACCAGGGATTTTCCAAGAAGCGCTCGATGCTGCTGGTGTGGGAGAACGCCACGCCCGACCTGCCCAAGCGCTACGAGCGCGGCGAACTCAAGCCGTATCCGGTCGAGTTTTGAGAAAAGCAGTGACGAGTGACAAGTTACAAGTGAAGGGTGAAGGGTATAGAGCAGCGAAGGGTGAATGAGTTAACGAGTGAAGGGTAAGGGCGTGAAGCCTTGATCTTTATTCCTCCTGATCCCTCATCCCTCATCCCTCAAAGAATGAGCATGATTCAAAACCAGTTGTTCATCAACGGCGAGTTCGTCGATGCCGAGTCGAAGTCGCGCATACCGGTTCTCAATCCGCACGACAACTCGCTCATTACCGAGGTTGCCGAGGCGCAAAAAGCCGATATCGATCGCGCCGTGGAAGCCGCTCGCAAGGCTTTCCCCGCCTGGTCGAAAATGGCCGCCGCGGATCGCGGCCGCCTGCTGCTGAAACTGGCCGATGCGATCGAGGCGAACGCCGACGAGCTGGCCAGGCTGGAATCGCTCGATACCGGCCATCCGATGCGCGATACCCGCGGCTTGGACGTGGTGCGCACCGCGGTGACCTTCCGCTACTTCGGCGGCATGGCCGACAAGTTCCAGGGCAGCGTGGTGCCGGTGGAGCAGGGTTTCCTCAATTACGTTTTGCGTGAGCCGGTCGGTGTCGTCGGTCAGATCGTGCCGTGGAACTTCCCGCTGATGTTCACCAGCTGGAAGATGGGTCCGGCGCTTGCGGCGGGCAACACGGTGGTGCTGAAACCGGCGGAACTCACCCCGCTGTCCAGCCTGCGCGTTGCCGCGCTGGCGCGCGAGGTCGGCTTCCCCAAAGGGGTGATGAACATCGTGCCGGGCTACGGCAACATCGCCGGCCAGTACCTTGCCGAGCATGCGGGCGTGGACAAAATCGCCTTTACGGGCTCGACCGCGGTGGGCCGCAAGATCGTGCAGGCTTCCAGCGGCAACCTCAAGCGCGTGCAACTCGAGTTGGGCGGCAAGGGCGCCAACATCGTCTTCGACGACGCGTTCATGCCGGCGGCCATCAACGGCTCGGCGTTCGCGATCTTCCACAATCAGGGACAGGCCTGCATTGCCGGCTCGAGGCTGATCCTCCATGAGAAGATCGCCGAGCAGTTTCTCGACGGATTTCTCAAGCTGGCGCGCTCGATCAGGCTCGGCGATCCGATGAATGCCGACACCGAGATGGGGCCGCTCACCTCGCAGATGCACCGCGACCGCGTGCTCGCCTACGTAAAAGTAGCAAAGGAACAGGGAGGCGAAATCCTGCTGGGCGGCAAGCCGCCGGAGCGCGACGATCTCTCCAAAGGCTGCTACGTCGAACCGACCGTGGTGCGTGCCAAGCCCACCGACCGGGTCTCGCAGGAGGAAGTGTTCGGTCCCTTCGTCACCGTCACCAACTTCCGCGACGACGAGGAAGTGCTGGCGATCGCCAACGGCACCGACTACGGCCTGGGCGGCGGGCTGTGGACCACCAACCTGCAGCGCGCGCATCGCACCGCGGCGGCAATGCGCAGCGGCATGGTCTGGATCAATTGCTACAAGCGGGTGAATCCCGGGTCGCCGTTCGGCGGCATCGGCAGGTCGGGGTACGGGCGGGAGATGGGTTTCGAGGCGATGCACGATTACACCGAGGCGAAATCGGTGTGGGTCAACGTGGACGCGAAAATTCCTCCCTACTATCCGCGCTGACTGCAAGGAAGCAGAAAGGCGAAATTCTTTTAACACGAAGGATCACGAAGGAAAGGCAAAAAAAAGGAGCACGAAGGAGAACAGAAACGCGAAGATGAACGGGGTCCGGGACTGCCGGAGAATAACGCCACGCATCAACACAATCCTGCGGGGTCTTGACCGCAGATCGTTCCTTGCTTTCCTTCGCGTGCCTTCGTTTTTCCTTCGTGACCCTTCGTGTTAACCGTTGTTGATCTGTAGTGGACAGGTCCAGGATAGGGGGAACGTGATAAACAAGATTGTTTCGACGGTGACGGAAGCGGTGGCGGGCATAAACGACGGCGCCACGGTGATGATCGGCGGTTTCGGCCCGGCGGGTCAGCCGGCGGAACTGATCGATGCGCTGATCGCGCAGGGCGCGAAGGACCTGACCATCGTCAACAACAACGCCGGCAACGGCGAGACCGGGCTTGCGGCGCTGCTCAAGGCTCGGCGGGTGCGCAAGATCATCTGCTCTTTCCCGCGCCAGGTGGACTCGCAGGTGTTCGATGCGCTCTACCGCGCCGGCGACATCGAGCTGGAACTGGTGCCGCAGGGTAATCTCGCCGAGCGCATCCGCGCGGCGGGCGCGGGCATCGGCGGCTTCTTTACGCCCACCGCATACGGCACAGATCTCGCGAAAGGCAAGGAGACGCGGATCATCAACGGCCGCGGCTACGTCCTCGAGTTTCCGATCCACGCCGATTTCGCGCTGATCAAGGCCGAACGCGGCGACCGCTGGGGCAACCTGGCGTATCGCAAGACCGCACGCAATTTCGGCCCGATCATGGCAACGGCTGCCAGGTGCGCCGTCGTGCAGGTCCGTGAGATCGTCGAACTCGGTGCGCTCGATCCGGAAGCGATCGTTACGCCGGGAATCTTCGTCAAGCGCGTGGTGCTGGTGGAACGTTCCGTCGCCGGCTCGGATGCCGGTGTCCAGGCAGCGTGAGCCAATACAGGAGCGCAGAATGAACAAGCTCAATCGTGAGCAGATGGCGGCGCGGGTTGCGCGCGACATTCCCGAAGGCGCCGTGGTCAACCTTGGCATCGGGCTGCCGACGCTGGTTGCCAACCATTTGCCCAGGGACCGCGAGATCCTGCTGCACAGCGAGAACGGAGTGCTCGGAATGGGTCCGGCGCCTGCGGCAGGCGAAGAGGACTACGATCTGATCAATGCCGGAAAGCAACCGGTGACGCTGTTGCGCGGCGGTTCGTTTTTTCATCATGCCGACTCCTTCGGGATGATGCGCGGCGGGCATCTGGATTTCTGCGTGCTCGGCGCCTTCCAGGTATCGGCCTGCGGCGATCTCGCCAACTGGCACACCGGAGCGCCGGATGCGATACCGGCGGTGGGCGGAGCAATGGACCTGGCGATCGGTGCCAAGCAGGTGTTCGTGATGATGGAACACCTCACCAAGCAGGGGGAAAGCAAGATCGTCGAGCATTGCTCGTATCCGCTTACCGGAGTCGGGTGCGTGGACCGCATCTACACCGATCTCGCGGTGATCGACGTCACGCCGCAAGGGCTGCGCGTCCTCGAGATCGTCGAGGGGCTGAGCTTCGACGAGCTGGTCGAGCGCAGCGGCGTCCCGATGCGGCGCGCGCAGGCAAAGGCTTACGCGTGAGAGCGTTCGTCTACAACAGCCAGCCCTCGCGCGTTGTGTTCGGGCGCGGTGCGCTGGAGAAACTGGGTGCGGAAATCGAGCGCTTGGGCGCGAAGCGCGCACTGGTGCTGTGCACGCCGGAACAGCGTGCTTCGGCGGATGATGTCGCAAGGCGCCTGGGTGCGCGCTCGGCGGGTGTGTACGACAAGGCGGTGATGCACGTGCCGATCGAAACCGCCGAAGCCGCGCGCGCGGTGGCGAAGGACCTGAATGCCGACTGCTGCGTGGCGGTGGGCGGCGGATCGACCATCGGCCTGGGCAAGGCGATCGCGCTGACCTCCGCACTGCCGATCCTGGCGATCCCGACGACCTTCGCCGGTTCGGAAATGACGCCGATCTACGGCATCACCGCGCAGGGCCAGAAGAAGACCGGTCGCGATGCCCGCGTACTGCCCAAGACGGTGATCTACGACCCGCAACTGACCATGACATTGCCGGTTAAAATCGCCGGTCCGAGCGGCATGAATGCGATCGCGCATTGCGTCGAGGCGCTGTATGCCGAAGACGCCAACCCGATCACTTCGCTGATGGCGGAGGAGGGCATCCGTGCGCTGGCGCGCAGCCTGCCGAAAGTGGTGAGCGATCCGGCCGATCTCGAGGCGCGTGCGGAAGCGCTGTACGGCGCGTGGCTGGCGGGCGCTTGCCTGGGAAACGTCGGCATGGCGATCCACCACAAGCTCTGTCACACGCTGGGCGGCAGCTACAACCTGCCGCACGCCGAGACGCACACGGTCATCCTGCCGCACGCGGTTCAGTACATCCGTGACGCCGCAAAGGACGCGATGGCGCGGATTTCGCGGGCGCTTGGCGGGAATGAAGCCGCGGATGCCGATCCCGCCGGCGGACTCTACGACCTGGCGCGCAAGATCGGTGCGCCGCTGTCGCTGAAAGATATCGGCATGAAGGCCGACGCGCTCGATGACGCTGCGCGGCTCGCCACTCAGAACCCTTACTACAACCCGCGGCCGATCGAGTACGCGGCGATCCGTCAACTTTTGCAGAACGCCTGGGAAGGTCGAAGGCCGGGCTGATCCACTTTCCTTCACACCGTCACCCACATAACCAGAGGAGGAGCAGTCATGAAAAGCAATCGATTCCAGCGCCGTCGGGCGCTGATGCAGGCCGGCGGCGCAGTGGCCGGCGCCGCAGCACTGGGCATGCCGTCGTTGGTATTCGCGCAGGCGAAGACCATCAAACTTGGCTTCGTGTCGCCGCAGACCGGCCCGCTCGCGCCTTTCGGCGAGGCCGACAAGTTCATCATCGAGCAAATGAACAAGCTGTTTGCCGGCGGCGTCGACCTCGGCGGAAAAAAGGTCGCGGTGCACATCATCCAGAAGGACAGCCAATCCAACCCGAATCGCGCCGGCGAAGTGGCGAACGACCTCATACTCAAAGAGAAGGTCGACCTGATGCTGGTGTCGTCGACGCCGGAGACCACCAATCCGGTATCGGATGCCTGCGAGCTGAACGAAATCCCCTGCATTTCCACCGTGGCGCCGTGGCAGCCGTGGTTCTTCGGCCGTAAAGGCGACCCTGCCAAGGGGTTCAACTGGACCTATCACATATTCTGGGGACTCGAAGACGTGATCGCCAATTTCCTGGCGGGCTGGAAGTCGGTGCAGACCAACAAGAAAGTCGGCGGCCTGTTCCCGAACGACGGCGACGGCAATGCCTGGGGCGACAAGGAAAGGGGATTCCCGGGACCGCTGGCGAAGGAAGGTTTCACGCTACTCGATCCGGGCCGCTTCCAGAACATGAACAACGATTTCTCGGCGCAAATCGCCGCCTTCAAGAAAGACGGCGTCGAGATCGTCACCGGCGTGGTGATTCCTCCGGACGCCAAGACCTTCCTGACGCAGGCCAGGCAGCAGGGTTTCAGGCCGAAGGTGGTGACGCTGGGCAAGGCACTGCTGTTCCCCGCCGCGATCGAGGCGCTGGGCGATCTCGGCGACGGCCTGTCGACCGAAGTGTGGTGGTCGCCGTCGCATCCGTTCACCTCGTCGCTGACCAAACAAAGCGCGAAGCAACTTGCCGATTTCTACGAGTCCACGTCCAAAAAACAGTGGACCCAGCCGATCGGCTTCGCCCACGCGCTGTTCGAAGTGGCGGTGGATGCACTGAAACGCACCAAGGACCTCGGCAGCCATGCGTCGATCCGCGACGCTGTCGCCGCCACCAACCTCAAGACCGTGGTGGGCGACGTGAAGTGGGGCGGCGGCGGTCCGTTCAAGAACGTCAGCAAGACCCCGCTGGTGCTCGGGCAATGGGTCAAGGGCAAGAAGTACAAATACGAGCTGGTCATCGTCAACAACTCGCAGTTTCCCGCGATTCCCGCCCCCGGCAAGCTGAAGTTGATGAGCTGACCCTGGCACCTCACCACGGCGCGCGGACACGTTACTGACAAAGTCAGCCGTTTGCGGGTAGCGCGCCATTATTCCGTTTCCCGCCCCGGATGGCTCCGCCAATGCCGAGTCCACGGAATCTCTCCCCCTGACCTCACCCCGCCCCTCTCCACAAGTGGAGAGGGCGGAAAGGTCAAGATGCGGAGAGGGTGAAACATCCGATGGCAATTCTTGCGCTGGAAAACATCAGCAAGAGCTTCGGCGCGCTCAGGGTGGCCGACGGCATCTCGCTGTCGGTTGCCGTGGGCGAGACGCTGGGCATTCTCGGACCCAACGGCGCGGGCAAGACGACGCTGTTTAATCTAATAAGCGGCGATCTTCGCGCCGATTCAGGCCGGGTCGTGTTCGGCACGGAAGACGTGACCCTCCATCCGCCGCACCGCCGCTGCCGTCTCGGCATCGGTCGCTCATATCAGATCCCGCAACCTTTCGGCGCGATGACGGTGTTCGAGAACCTGGTCGCCGCCGCATCCTTCGGTGCCGGACGGGCGGAAAAGGACACTTACGGGCACGCAGTGGAAATTCTGCGCGAGACCAGACTGCTGCCCAAGGCGAACCGGCTCGCCGCCAGCCTGACGCTCCTGGACCGCAAGCGGCTGGAACTGGCGCGCGCGCTGGCTACAGAGCCGAAAGTATTGCTGCTCGATGAGATCGCCGCCGGCTTGACCGAACACGAAGCCGTGGAACTGGTCGAGGAAATCAGGCGCATCAAGTCGCAGGGTGTCACGATGATCTGGATCGAGCACGTGGTGCACGCGCTGCTGGCGGTCGCCGACCGCCTGTTCGTGATCAACTTCGGGCAGAAGCTCGCCGAAGGTGAGCCCTCGACAGTGATGAACGATCCCGAGGTCAAGCGCGTGTATATGGGTCTTGAAGCATGAACAGCTTGAACCACGGAGGACATGGAGGATACGGAGGAGAGGCAAGAGCAAAGGAAATACTGGGGTTAAAAGCCTTTCATTGCGTGATAGTCCGTCGCGGCGAAAATTGGCGGCACACGTTCACGAACAGGCCCTCTTCTAAATCTCAATTTGGTTTTCCTTGTTTTTGTTTTTCCTCCGTGTCCTCCGTGGTTCCCAGTTTGTCGCTTGTGGAAAGCGAACAGTGGCGCTGCTGAAGACCACGAAACTTGAAGCCCGTTACGGCGACTTCCAGGCGCTGTTCGGCATCGACTTCGAAATCCAACCGGGCGAGATCGTCGCCATGATCGGCGCCAACGGCGCCGGCAAGTCCACGTTCCTGAAGACGGTGTGCGGTCTGCTCAAGACCGATCGCGACGCCGTGGTGTTCGACGGCACGCCCATCGGTGGGCAGCCCCCGGGGAGCATCGTACGGCAGGGCATCGCGATGGTGCCGGAGGGGCGCCGGCTGTTTCCCAGCCTGTCGGTGGAAGAGAACCTGCTGATGGGCGCCTACGCGAAGCGTCCGGGCCCGTGGAATCTCGAGGCAATCTACAAGCTGTTCCCGCTGCTGAAGGACAAGCGCCGCAACCCCGGAACTGCGCTGTCCGGCGGCCAGCAACAGATCGTGGCGATCGGCCGCGCGCTGATGAGCAATCCGAAGCTGCTGATCTGCGACGAGATCTCGCTGGGCCTGGCGCCAATCGTGGTGAAGGAAATCTACAATGCGCTGCCGAACATCTGCGCCGGCGGACTTACGGCGATCATCGTCGAGCAGGACGTCGGCGTCGCGCAGAAGGTCTCGAGCCGCCTGTACTGTTTGCAGGAAGGCCGGGTGACGCTCACCGGCGAGTCGAACCAAATTACCCGCGAGCGGATATCGCAGGCGTACTTTGGGGTCTAGCCGGCCGATGACCGGCACTAAAATCGTTGACGCAAAGGATTCTTTTTAATACTCCCTTGAGGGGTACGCAAAGGAAAAACAAGAAAGGACACAGAGAAATGCAAAACGGGATGTCATGTTCGATTCACGAAATTCACGATCTTTATGGATCGTCGGTTACCGGTCGCGGCCGTCACGCCGTCACGTCGTCACGATAGTCACGTCCAATGTTTGACTGGGTCAACACATTGGTCCAAGGCATTCTCCTCGGCGGGCTGTATGCTCTGTTCGCCATGGGGCAGTCGCTGATCTTCGGCGTGATGCGGCTCACCAATACCGCGCATGGCGATTTCATAATCCTGGCGTCCTTCGGCGTGTTTTCGCTGGCTGCCGCGACCGGGCTGCCGCC
>JBOIFZ010000185.1:0-3255 GCA_050741735.1 Burkholderiales bacterium | reverse complement strand
GGCCTCCACGGCGAAGGTCCGCAAGGCCCTTTCCGAAGCGCAGATACAGGCATTCAAGCGCAATGGCTACCACTTTCCGGTGCGCGTGATCACGGAAGGCGAAGCGGCCGCGTATCGCCAGGAGATCGAGGCGTTCGAAGCCGTGTACGGGCTGGTCATGAAGACCCCTTCCCGCAACAAGCCGCACCTTGTTTTCAGGTGGGCCAACGAGTTGATCCGCAATCCGCGGATTCTCGATGCAGTCGAGGACTTGCTGGGCACCAATCTGCTGGTCTGGGGCAGCAGCTTCTTCATCAAGGAGCCGCACGATCCGGCGTATGTTTCCTGGCATCAGGATTCCACTTATTGGGGGCTTTCGCACCCGGACATCGTCACCGCCTGGGTAGCGCTCTCCGTGAGCGACCTTCCCAATGGCGCCATGCGGGTCGTGCCCGGCAGCCATCTCAAGGACCAGTTGCCGCACAAGGACACCTTCGCGCAGGACAATCAGCTGACCCGCGGGCAGGAGGTTGCGGTCGAGGTGGATGAGAAACAGGCCGTGGATCTGTTACTCAGCCCCGGCGAAATGTCGCTGCATCACGTGCGCATGGTGCACGGCTCGGAGCCCAACCGCGCGGATCACAGGCGCATCGGTCTTGCCATCCGCTACGTGCCTACCTACGTGCGGCAGACTGCGGGACCGAAGGACTACGCCGTGCTGGTGCGCGGCGTGGACCGTTTCCATCATTTCGATTACGAGCCCGCGCCCCGCGTGGATCTGGGCGACCAGGAAATCGCGACGCACAAACGCAACACCGAAGAGGCGAACAAAATCCTTTATCGGGGAACGGATAAGGTGAAAACGTGAGGCGTGAGGCGTGAGGCGTGAGGCGAAAGGCGAGAGGCGAGAGGCGAGAGGCGAGAGGCGTGAGGGGTGAGGAGTGAGGGGTGAACGCTGCCCCCGATATTCACGATATTGGCTCCGACATAACGTTGGCTTCGCAAGCATTTGCCTGCACTGAAACGCGGCAAGCTCGTTTTCACGGGATTCACGACATTCACGGTATTCACGATATTCACGACAGAGAGAAACAACGTGAGAAGCACATCGATAATTCTCCTGGCGCTTGCGCTATTGCTTGCCGGCTGTGGGCAGAAGACGGAAAAAACGGGCCCGGCGGCGCAGTCGGGCCCGGCAATGCAGTGGAAGATGCAATCGTACTGGCAGTCAGGCACGCTGCCGCAGCAGCTGTTCGAGGGTTTCGCCAAACGCGTCGACGCGCTGTCGGGCGGCCGCCTCAAGGTCCGGGCCATGCCCACCAATGCCGTGGTCGCGCCCCCAGAGGCGCTGGATGCGGTCGGCGCCGGCGTGCTCGACGGCCAGAACGGAGGGCCGGCCTACTTTACCGGTAAGGATGCCGCCTTCGCGCTGCTCGGCGATCCGCAGGGTGCGTTCGAGACGCCATACCAGTTCCAGATGTGGATGGAATACGGCGGCGGTAACGAACTTGCACGCGAGCTGTACGCCAACTACGGCGTCTACTTCGTAGGCGGTGTATGGTATGGCCCCGAGTCGCTGGTATCGAAGAAGCCGCTGCGCAAACTGGCCGACTTCAAGGGCGTGAAGATTCGCGCACCACAGGGGATGAGCGGTGAGATCTTCAGTCTGCTCGGCGCGGCGCCGGTCCAATTGCCCGGCAGCGAGGTCTACACCGCGCTCGAACGCGGAGTCGTGGACGCGAGCGATTGGGGAACGCTTTCGATGAACGAGGATCTCGGCTACCACAAGCTGGCAAAGTACCCGACCTATCCGGGATTCCACTCGATGCCGATGGGCGAGATCTCGATCAATATGAAACGCTGGGAAGCGCTGCCGGCTGATCTGAAGGCTGCAATCGAATCGGCAACCAACGAGTACGCACGCGAAATGATCCAGCGCAACGAACTCGCGGACCGCAAAGTGGCCGTCGAGGCGGAACGTCGTTCATTCGAGGCGATCGACCTGAGCCCGGAAGAGCGCCAGAAATTTCGCGAGATCGCAAGGGGCGTCTGGAAAGTGTATGCTTCCCGCAGCCCCATGGCGCAGAAGGTATACGACTCGCAAGTCGCCTTCCTGCGGCAACTGGGACTGTTGAAATAATCGCAGGTGCCGGGCGGCGCCGGGATACCGGTGACTGTCCGCAACTGCGGTGCAACAAGGGGCCCGCGACCCGGCCCCTTTTTTGTTGCACAAAAATACAGGTTAGCGGAGGAAGAGCATGCCCAAGGAGGACCGCATCGCGCGGCTCATGCGCACAGTGGGCGAGGCGGCGAGTTGGCTGTATCTGGTCGTCGTCGCCATCACCGCCTACGAAGTAACGATGCGCTACCTGCTCAATGCGCCCACGCTCTGGGTGCATGAGCTGTCGGTCGCCCTGGCCGCCACCTGCTTCGTCATTGGCGGTCCTCTGGTTCATCAGGGCCGCCAGCACATCACCATCAGTTTCGTCTATGACCGCATGAGCCCGCTGACGAGGCGCTGGGCCCGCGCGCTTGGTTCGCTTCTGACCCTGGTTTTTTGCGGCTTTCTGGCCTTCGCCACCATCGTCCAGGCGGGACTTGCGCTGAAAGTCATGGAGAAAACCGGGACCGCGCTCAATTGGCCGATTCCCGTCTACCTCAAGACATTGTTCGCGGTGTGCGCGGTGGTGATGACCCTGCAGTCGCTGCTGCACCTCGCGCGCGACATCGCCGCGCTGCGCGACCGAGCGGGCGGCGCATGAGCATCGAGCTGATCACGGTGCTCATGTTCGGTGCCATGCTGGTGCTGCTGGCCCTCGGACTGCCGCTCGCTTTCGTCACCGGACTGATCGGGGTGGTCTTCACGGTCGGGCTGTTCGGCATGAACGGCCTACAGCTCATCGCGAGCCGCATCTACAGTTTCATGAACGAGTACGTGCTCGTGTCGGTGCCGATGTTCATCATGATGGCCTCGCTCCTGGAACGCTCCGGGGTGGCGAGAGATCTGTTCGACGCCATGCGGATATGGGCCGGACGGCTGCCCGGCGGACTCGCGATCCAAACCATGATTGCGGCCATGATCATGGGTGCGATGACCGGGATCATCGGCGGAGAGATCGTGCTGCTTGGACTGATTGCGCTGCCGCAGATGCTGCGGTTGGGCTACGACCGCAAGCTCGCCATCGGCACGATCTGCGCAGGAGGCTCGCTGGGGACCATGATCCCGCCGTCGATCGTGCTCATCATCTACGGGCTCACGGTCAACGTGCCGATCGG
>JBOIFZ010000184.1:0-12419 GCA_050741735.1 Burkholderiales bacterium | reverse complement strand
GCGATGATCTCGTCCTCGCGGTTCAGTATCAATTGCCCGGTCCCGGGGTCCAGCAACAGGTTGAGGAAGTTGAGCAGGTTGCGCGCGTAAAGCGCGCTGGCATCCGCAGGCACCAGCGCCGGCAGATTGGCGATGCCGATGATTTGCACGCCGTGTTTGACCACGGTCTTGTCCAGTTCCGAGAGCGGGCAGTTGCCGCCCTGCTCCACCGCCATGTCCACGATCACCGAGCCCGGCTTCATGGTCTTGACCATATCCCCGGTGACCAGCACCGGCGCCGGACGGCCGGGAATCAGTGCTGTGGTGATGACGATGTCCGCCTGCTTGATGCGTTCTGCGATCAGGGCCGCCTGGCGCTTCTTGTAGTCATCGCCCATCTCGCGCGCATATCCGCCCTGGCCCTGGGCCAGTTCCTTCTCGGCCTCGGTGAGCGGCACGTCGACGAATTTGGCGCCCAGCGATTCGACCTGCTCCTTGGTCTCGGGCCGCACGTCGGTGGCTTCCACCACTGCGCCCAGGCGCTTGGCCGTTGCAATCGCCTGCAGGCCCGCCACACCCACGCCCATGATCACCATCCGCGCCGCTTTGATGGTGCCGGCGGCGGTCATCATCATCGGCATCAGACGCTGGTAGGCGTTCGCGGCCAGCATGACCGCCTTGTAGCCGCCGACGTTGGCCTGCGAAGACAGAACATCCATGCCTTGTGCCCGCGAAATCCGCGGCAGCGATTCCATTGCAAACGCAGTTACGTTGGTCCTGGCGATGGCTTCGATGCCGTCCTTCTTGTAGGGCGCGAGCAGCCCGATCAGGATGCCGCCGGACTTGAGCATGGCGAGTTCGCCCGGTTCCGGACCGCGAACTTTCAGGACGATTTCGGAACCGTAGGCCTCGGCCGCACTGTGCACGATGGCGGCGCCGGCGGCCGCGAACTCGGAGTCCGGTATCGAACAGCCGGCGCCCGCGCCGCTCTGGACCAGCAACTTATGATGGCCGGAGCCGGAAAGTTTCTTGACGGTTTCCGGGGTCGCGGCGACCCGCGTTTCGCCCGCGCGGATTTCCGCCGGGATGCCAATCTGCATGGATGGAACAACCTCGCTGTCGAGCTGGCCTCCGGCGGAACGATGCGCTCGTCATGGAGGCCAAGGTAGGTGTCACAAAAGTGGGCAATTATATGTGAAAGGCGAGGCGCGAGGCGAGGGACATTGCGGCGAGACACCGATCGAGCAGCGGATTACGGCCGCAGGCGCCCCGCACCAACGCGCACCCCGATTCCATGTTGCCCGGGACTCCGGGCCGGGGCCTGCGGCTATAATCTCTTTGATCCCAGACCCGCATCGATGCCCGCCATCCACCTGCTTCCCGACCTCCTGATCAGCCAGATCGCGGCTGGGGAAGTGGTCGACCGGCCCGCCTCCGCGCTCAAGGAGTTGCTGGAGAACAGCCTGGACTCGGGCGCTTCCGACGTGACGGTGCAGCTTGCCGAGGGCGGCATCAGGCAGATCCGTGTTGCCGACAACGGCGCAGGCATCGGCAAGGACGACCTGCCGCTCGCGCTTGCCCGCCACGCCACCAGCAAAATCACTTCGCTCGAAGACCTGGAGCGCGTCGCCAGCCTGGGGTTCCGCGGTGAAGCGCTGGCCAGCATTGCGGCCGTTTCCCATCTGAGCCTGCTGAGCCGGACCAACGACAGCCCGCATGCCTGGAAGGTGGATGCCAGCGGCGGCTCATTGTCCGCACCCGAGCCCGCCGCCGCGGCCGCCGGCACCACGGTCGAAGTGCACGACCTTTACTTCAACACCCCTGCCCGGCGCAAATTCCTCAGGAGTTCGGCGACCGAGTTCGCCCACAGCGAAGAAACTTTCAGACGCATCGCCGTGTCGCGCCCGGACGTACGCTTTACGCTCACGCACAACGGCCGCGCGCAGTCGCACCTGCATCCAGCAAGCGCCGAAGAGCGCATCCATGCCGTACTGGGAGAAGCGTTCCGCGACGCCGCGATCCCGGTCCGGGTCGAGGCCGGCAGCTTTCGTCTGCGCGGCCTGGTCGCCCGACCGACCTATTCGCGCGGGGCCCGCGACGCACAGTACTTGTTCGTCAACGGCCGTTACGTTCGGGACAAGTTGCTGGCGCACGCGGTGCGCCAGGCCTACCACGACGTGCTTCATCACGAGCGCCATCCCGCCTACGTGCTGTTTCTGGACCTGGACCCGGCGCTGGTCGATGCGAATGTTCACCCCACCAAGATCGAGGTGCGATTCCGGGACTCGCGCGGCATTCATCAGTTCGTCTTTCACACCCTCGAGAAGGCGCTGGCCGGGACCCGTGCGGGAACGTCGCCGGCGCAGGAGTCCGGCATTGCGATGGCATTCCCGCGTGGGGACGCAACCGCCTTTCGCCAGTCGCGAATTGACCTGAGCGCCGCGGAGCCGGCAGCGTTTTATGCAACGCTGTTCGGCGCGGGCCAGGCCACACTGGAGGCACCGGCACACGCACCTGCAACGTTGCCGCACGACGCCCCGCATCCCCTCGGTTTTGCCTTGGCGCAGCTTGCCGGGATTTACATTCTGGCGCAGAACGATAAGGGCCTGGTGGTGGTGGACATGCACGCCGCCCACGAGCGCATCGTCTACGAGCAGTTCAAGAGCGCGCTCGACGATGACCGCATCCCGACGCAGCAGCTGCTGATCCCGGCCACGATGGCGGCGAGCGCGCTCGACCTGGCGACTGTCGAAGACAATGCGCAGACCTTGTCCAGGCTCGGCTTTGAACTCGCGGTCATCGCGCCGAACGCCATCGCGGTACGCTCGGTGCCGATGACGCTCGCCCAGGCCGACGCCGTTAAACTCGCCCGCGACGTGCTCAGCGAACTTGCGCAGTTCGGCGGCAGCCGGGTGCTCGCCGAGCGCCAGAACGAAATGCTTTCCACCATGGCCTGTCATGCGGCGGTCCGGGCCAACCGCTCGCTCACCCTGGCCGAAATGAACGCGCTGCTGCGCGACATGGAAGCAACCGAGCGTTCCGGCCAGTGCAACCACGGGCGGCCGACCTGGTTCCAGGTCACCATCGCCGAACTCGACAAGATGTTCATGAGAGGGCAGTGACGGGTGACAGGTGACGAGTGACGGCTCCTCTGGTCCGGTTACGAAGTCCGTGTCACGTCACGGCTTGAGCTCCACGTGAAATCGAGTACAACCTCCGTTACTCGTCACCCGTCACTCGTCACTGAGCGGGCACGGCCTCCGGCCGTGCTGCTCATGGGTCCCACCGCCAGCGGCAAGACCGGGGTGGCTCTGGAACTGGCGCAGCACTTTCCTGTGGAAATCGTCAGCGTGGATTCCGCGCTCGTGTATCGCCGTATGGACATCGGCACCGCCAAGCCGGATCTCACAACCCGGCTCAAGGTGCCCCACCATCTGATCGACCTCATCGATCCCACCGAAGGCTATTCGGCGGCGCAGTTCTGCGATGATGCGCTGGAGGCGATGCGCGGCATCGTCGAACGCGAACGCGTGCCGCTGCTCACCGGCGGCACCATGCTCTATTTCAAGGCGCTGCAGGAAGGGCTTTCCGACCTGCCGGCAGCGGATGCGGACATCCGCATGGTGATCGACGCAATGGCCATTGAGGCCGGATGGCCCGCCATACATCGGGAGCTCAAGCGCATCGATCCGGCCACCGCCGAACGCCTCGACCCGAACGATGCGCAACGCATCCAGCGCGCAATGGAGATTTTTTACCTGACCGACAAGCCGATGTCCGAGTTGATCGCAGCCGGCGGGAGCGCAAGCCTGCCCTATCGCCTGATCCGGATCGCGCTGATTCCGGGGGACCGCGCGGCTCTGCACCAACGCATCGCCGCGCGTTTCGAGGAGATGCTGGAACTGGGACTGATCAACGAGGTGCGCGCGCTGCGCGAGGACTACGACCTCAAGCCCTCACTGCCTTCGATGCGTTGCGTGGGCTACCGGCAGGCGTGGCAATACCTCGATGGCGAGTTCGGGTTGGGGGCGTTGCGCGACAAAGCCGTTGCCGCGACGCGGCAGTTGGCAAAACGCCAGCTCACCTGGCTGCGGGCGATGGAAGGCGTGATTACTTTCGACTGCCTGGCGGAGGACCTGCACGAACAGGTCGGCGAGTGGCTGAAACAGAACCTGGATCCTCCGGCTGCCTGACCCGGCTATGGTTTGCCGAATTTCAAATTCTTACCACCAAGACACCAAGGCACCAAGAAAACGAAGTCTCAACGAAGGGCTCGCATGCAGGACATACTCAGGACTGAAGCCGAATGAATGTATCTCCTGTTTCCCTTGGTGTCCTGGTGTCTTGGTGGTTCGACGTATGTTTTCCTGGCGGCCAATGTGGTGAGGCTGCAAGCATGAGACTTCGGATACAAGCCGGGGCGCAACCGCCCCGGCCGAGATAGTGCCTACATGCCCAGCGCGGCGATGCCGGCTTCGGCAATCTGTGCGTCCTGCTGCGAGGTGACTCCGCTTACCCCGACCGCACCGACCACCTGCCCGCCCACCACGACCGGCACGCCGCCTTCGAGGAGCACGGCGGTCGGCGAGATGGATGTGATCGAAGGCCGCGTCTTGGCCAGCTCGTCGAAAACCTTGGTCGGACGCTTGAATGCCGCCGAGGTGCGCGCCTTGCCGATGGCCACGTCGATGCTGCCGGTTTGCGTGCCGTCGATCCGCTGCAGATAGACCAGATGCCCGCCGTCGTCCACCACGGCGATGACCACGTTCCAGTTGTTCTTCCTGGCTTCGGCTTCCGCCGCCACGGCGATTTTCTTCGCGGCTTCGAGCGTCAGCACCTTTTTGTCGGCAAGCTGGGCGTTCGCGTTCAACGACAGCGCCGCGAACACGGCCAAAGCGACCAGGGAAAGCATTCTTTTCACGAGCAACATGACTCCTCCTCATTATTGATCCGGTTGATTGATCCGGCCCGGTTGCAGCGGTCGAGCGCAGGCGGGCTTGTTCGACGGGCGGACCTCGACTGCGGTATTAAAGATACCCCTTCCCTCCCGCATGGCGCAATCAAATCCCGTCTTCCTTGCTCTCGACGCGCGCCCGCGCGGCGCCGCGCGCAAACGCCAGGCGCAACCGTTCACCGGTCTGCACTTCAGCCGCCGAGCGCACGATACGGCCGTCATCCCTGGCGACGATGCTGTAGCCGCGTTCCAGAACCGACCGCGGATTGAGGTGCTCCAGGTTTGCACCCAGCCTGCGCAGCCGCACATCGTAAAGCTCCATCAGGCGGGCGTAACCGAGCTTCAGGCGCAGCGCCAGGTCCCGCTGCCGGAGAGCGGCCGCATCGAGGTCCGGCCGCATCGCTTGCAATCTGCCCAGGAGTTCGGCAATACGCCACGACGACGTGTCCAGCACTCTTGCCATGGACGAATTGAGCCGCGTGGCCAGATGCGCGAGGTGCTGGGTCTGGTTGCGGATGCGCTCCCCCGGGTGAAGCAGACGTTTCCCCAGGTAGTCGAGCTGCTGCATGCGCGCTTCCAGCAGGCGATCGGCACTGCGTTTAAGTTGCCGGTACAGCGCGCCCAACCGTGCCAGCAGCTCTTCCCGGCTCGGACTCGCCAGCTCTGCGGCAGCGGTCGGCGTCGGCGCCCGCGCATCGGAAACGAAATCGGCGATGGTGAAATCGGTTTCGTGGCCGACTCCCGATATGACCGGGATCGCGCAATCGGCGATTGCGCGCGCCACCACTTCCTCGTTGAATGCCCAAAGGTCTTCCATGCTGCCGCCGCCGCGGCAGACGATCAAAACCTCTGCATCGGCGCGTGCCGAAGCGCTGCGGATGGCGTTCGCGATCTTCTCCCCCGCGCCCTCGCCCTGCACCGGCGCCGGATACAGCACGATGCGGATCGCCGGCATGCGCCGCGCCAGCGTGGTAAGCACGTCGCGAAGCGCCGCGGCTCTGGGAGAGGTGACGATGCCGATGACCATGGGAAAAGCGGGTATCGGCTTCTTGCGGGAAGTGTCGAACAGGCCCTCCTGCTCCAGTTTTTTCTTCAGCCTCTCGAACGCCTCGAACAGGGCGCCGAGCCCGGACCGGCGCATGGTCTCGACGTTGAGCTGAAAATCTCCGCGCGCCTCGTACAGCGTGGGGAGCGAGCGCACTTCGACCTGCATGCCGTTTTCGGGCTGCCAGTCCAGCGCCGAGGCCTTGTGGCGGAAGAACACGCAGCGCGCCTGCGCCTGTGCGTCCTTCAGAAGGAAATAGCAATGGCCGGAGGTCGCGCGCGTGAAGTTGGAGATCTCGCCCGCGACCCAGAGCAGCGGAAAGCCGGATTCGACCAGCGCGCGCGCGCGCCGGTTGAGTTCTGAGACGCTGATGACGATGTTCGCCGGGTCCTGCGAGTTCATGCGCCGCATTCTATTCGAGCAAGGCCGGTCCGGAGCGGTCCGCCCGACACATATTTCGGTGCGCGTCCCGTTTCGGCGGGAAATTTTCCCGCCAATTCAGTCTGTTTTCGACTCCTGATAACGTGCGCCGGGCGCCGTTCTTCATCCACAATGGTCACGAAACGGTAAGGCAAGCACCCCGCAAACCCCACAACCACGCGGCTCTCGAATGCAAGATGTTGAATAATATACGAAAAGCCGGGCGCATATTTTTTGATCGCTGAACAGAAAATGCTTTTGCCAGCTCCACTTACCGTCTCTATGGACAAACTATGCACAGTGTTATCCACAGAGATTGTGGACGGTTTTTTCGGTCGAGAATGCGCTTTGTCGAAGCTGTCAAGTGCGATGATGCAAACTTGCCCGAGCTGGCGATGCAGTTTAAAGTGTCCCGATTTTTCTGACGCAACGGAGACTACGTGCTAGCCATCATCGAAGCAGCCGGATGGCCAATCTGGCCCATTATCCTGTGCTCGATCGTCGCGGTCGGCATCATCGGCGAGCGCTTCTGGTCATTGCGCCAGGACTTTGTCGCACCGCGCGGTCTGCTGGCGCAGGTGGTGCAGGAATACCACCAGAAGGGCGTGTCCCCGGAGATGCTGGACCGGCTTGCCCAATCTTCGTTGATGGGCAGGATCTTCGCCGCGGCGCTGCGCAATGTCGGCAGCACGCGCGAAATCATGCGCGAATCCATCGAAGAAGCGGGGCGCGCCGCCGCGCATGACCTCGAGCGTTTCCTTACTACGCTCGGCACCATCGCCACCATGTCGCCGCTGCTCGGACTGCTCGGTACCATCATCGGCATGATCGAGATCTTTGGAGTCCAGGGCCTGACCGGGATGGCCAATCCGGCCCAGCTCGCGCACGGCATCTCGATTGCGTTGTACAACGCCGCGTTCGGCATCATCGTCGCCGTCCCCAGCCTGGTGTTCTACCGCCACTTCCGCGCGCGGGTGGATTCGCTGGTGGTAGAGATGGAAATCCAGGCTGTCAAGCTGGTTGAGATCGTCCAGGGCGAGCGCAAGGCCTGAATTGACAGGGGAGGCACGCGATGAATTTCCGCCGTGGTTCGTTCCAGGAAGAGCCCGAAATCAATCTGGTGCCCTTCATCGACGTGCTGATCGTCATCGTCATCTTCCTTGCCGTTACCACGACCTATTCCAAGTACACGGAACTGCAGATCAACCTGCCCACGGCCGATGCCAAGCGGCCGGCCGAACGTCCAAACCAGGTCAACGTCGGCGTATCGGCCTCCGGCCAGTACATGGTCAATCGCACAGCGGTCACGTTTACCACCCGGGAAGCATTCGCCAACGAGTTGCAGCGCGCGGCCGGCGGCAATCCCGATCCGGTGATCATCATCAACGCCGACGCCAACGCCACGCATCAGTCGGTGATCCACGTCATGGAAGCCGCACAGATCGCGGGCTTCGGCAAGCTCACCTTTACCGCGCAGTTGCCGCGCTGACCTCCGGCGCGCATCGCGCACCGAGGTACCATTGCACCGCATCCCCGGGGAGCCCGCGTGCCCTTTTCCGATCGCCATTGGTATCGTCTGTCCTGGCTTTCCGTCGCCCTGTTGCCGCTGGCGGCGCTGTTCCGCCTCTCGGCGAGTTTGCGCAGGCTCGCCTACAAGATCGGCGTGCTGCGCTCGGAGCGCCTGCCGGTGCCCGTCATCGTGGTCGGCAATATCACCGCCGGCGGCACCGGCAAGACGCCGCTCACGCTGTGGCTGTGCGGCATCCTCCAGGAACAGGGATTCAGGCCGGGCATCGTCAGCCGCGGTTACGGCGGGCGCACCAGCCTGTTGGCGGTGACCGCAGACTCCGATCCGGCTGCGGCCGGAGACGAGCCGGTGCTGCTGGCGCGGCGCAGCCGCTGCCCGGTCTGGATCGGGCGCGACAGGGTTGCCGCAGCGCGCGCGCTGCTGGCCGCAAATCCCGAGTGCGACGTAATCGTCTGCGACGACGGGCTGCAGCACTACCGCCTGCAGCGCGACGTCGAGATCGTCGTCCTCGACGGCAGCCGCGGTCTGGGAAACGGGCTGCCGCTCCCGGCCGGCCCGCTGCGCGACGGCGCGGCGCGGCTGCGATCGGTGGATGCGGTGGTGATCAACGGGCCAGGCGATCCCGGTCTGCGCACTGCGTCGCGTTTCGACATGTCCCTCGAAGGCAGCCGCTTTCACAACCTGCTCAATCCCGGCCATACCGCTAGCGCGTCGGAATTCCAGGGGCGGCGCCTGCATGCCGTGGCCGGCATCGGCAATCCATCGCGATTCTTCGGGCATCTGCAGCGGCTGGGGTTGAGTTTCACCGCGCATGCGTTCCCGGATCATCATCCGTTCGCGCCCGCCGATCTCGACTTCGAGAATGCGGACGAGACCATCATGACCGAGAAGGATGCGATAAAATGCCAGCGCTTCGCACGGGAAAACCAGTGGGCACTGTCGGTGGACGCCGCCGTCGATCCCGAACTCGGCCAACTCATCCTCAACAGACTGAAAACGCGCCATGGATCCTAAGCTCCTCGACATCCTGGTTTGCCCCTTGTGCAAGGGTCCGCTCGTCTACCGGAAGACGGAGCAGGAACTCATCTGCAAGCCGTGCCGGCTCGCCTACCCGATCCGTGACGACATCCCGGTGATGCTGGAGGACGAAGCCCGCAAAGTTCCTCCTGCGGAGGAACTTTGAGTGAAGAGTGAGCGGTAAACGGTGAACGGAAAACCCGATTCCGTCTTTCACCGATTACTGTTCACTGATCACTGGTCACCATGCAATTCGTCGTCGTCATCCCCGCCCGTTACGCGTCGTCGCGGCTGCCCGGCAAGGCGCTCGCCGACATCGCCGGCAAGCCGATGGTGGTGCACGTCGCCGATCGCGCGCGCGAATCGGGTGCGGCCGAAGTCATCGTGGCCACCGATGACGAGAGGATCCTGGACGCGGTCGGCCGTCATGGCCACACCGCGCTGATGACGCGCGCGGATCACGCCTCAGGCACCGATCGCGTCGCCGAAGTGGCTGCCCAGCGCGGCTGGCCCGGGCAGCAGATCGTCGTCGACGTCCAGGGCGACGAGCCGCGCATTGCACCGGCCCTGATCCGTACCGTTGCACAGCAACTCGCCGGCCATGGCGATGCGGCGATCGCCACGGTCTGTCACCCGATCCATAGCGCAGCCGAAATGTTCGATTCGAACGCGGTAAAGGTAGTGATCGACAAGGACGGCTACGCGCTGTACTTCTCGCGTGCACCGATCCCGTATGCGCGCGATGCCTTCGGGTCGGACCGGTCGCGTTTGCCGGCCGGGCTGCCGGCGTATCGCCACTTGGGCCTGTACGCGTTTCGCTGCGGCTTCCTCAAGACTTATTCGACGCTCGCGCCCGCGGCAATCGAACAGTTCGAATCGCTGGAGCAACTGCGCGCCCTGTGCCATGGCCATCGCATCAGCGTGGCGATCACAGATCAGGCGCCGGAACCCGGAGTGGACAGCCCCGCGGACCTGGAAAAAATGCGCAAAGCCTTCGTGGGCGCCGTGCGCTGAATCAACCCTTATAATTCGCGCTGCGCGGCAGTTTGCTGCGGAACGCGTGGCCCGCCATCACACGGCACTCGCCTCTCTACAACAGGAACGACATGCGACTCATTCTCCTCGGCGCACCCGGCGCGGGCAAAGGCACGCAGGCTGCCTTCATCACCGAACCGTTCGGCATTCCCCAGATTTCCACCGGCGACATGCTGCGCGCCGCGGTCAAGGCCGGCACTCCTCTGGGCCGGGAAGCGAAAAAGTTCATGGACGCCGGCGCGCTGGTGCCGGATGACGTCATCATCGAATTGGTCAAGGAGCGCATCAAGCAGCCGGACTGCACCAGGGGTTTCCTGTTCGACGGTTTCCCGCGCACGATTCCGCAGGCCGATGCCATGAAGAACGCCGGCGTGCGTCTCGATTACGTGGTCGAAGTAGACGTGGACGACGCCGAGATCATCAAGCGGCTGACCGGCCGCCGCGTGCATCCCGCATCGGGGCGCACTTTTCACATCGCGTTCAACCCGCCGCGGGTGGCGGGCAAGGACGACGCCACCGGCGAAGACCTGATCCAGCGCGACGACGACAAGGAAAAAACCGTGATGAAGCGTCTCGAGGTGTACCACTCCCAGACCAAGCCGCTGGTTGCCTACTATTCGAAGTGGGCGGCAAGCGGCAAACCCGGGGCGCCGAAGTACGTCAGGGTCGCCGGCGTCGGCTCGGTGGATGCCATCCGCGACCGCATCCTCGCTGCCTTGAAATGACAGATCTCACCACAGAGACACAGAGACATAGAGAAAATCAAAGTCCAAACGCGTTGAACGACAACGAACGCGAAGTAGAACCAAAGAATATCTGCATTTTGTCGAACCTTCGTGGTGAAGAAATTTTCTGGTTATTGATGTTCTCTGTGCCTCTGTGTCTCTGTGGTTAGAAAGGAAATGAAACCATGGCCAAGGTGAACGCGTTCTACGCACAATCCGGCGGGGTGACGGCCGTCATCAATGCATCCGCGTGCGGCGTCATCGAAACCGCGCGCAGGCACAAGAACAAAATCGGCAAGGTCTACGCCGGCCGCAACGGCATCATCGGCGCGCTCACCGAAGACCTGATCGACACCAACAGGGAATCGGCTACAGCAATCGCGGCACTGCGCCACACGCCGGCCGGTGCGTTCGGTTCCTGCCGTTACAAGCTTAAGGGTCTCGAGGAGAACCGCGCCCAGTACCAGCGCCTGATCGACGTGTTCAAGGCACACGACATCGGCTACTTCTTCTACAACGGCGGCGGCGATTCCGCCGATACCTGCCTGAAGGTGTCGCAGATTTCCGAAACCCTGGGCTATCCAATCCAGGCGATTCACGTGCCCAAGACGGTGGACAACGACCTGCCGATCACCGACTGCTGCCCCGGTTTCGGTTCGGTGGCGAAGTACGTCGCGGTATCGGTGCGCGAAGCCAGCTTCGACGTCGCGAGCATGGCGAAGACCTCGACCAAGGTGTTCGTCCTGGAAGTGATGGGTCGTCATGCCGGCTGGATCGCGGCCGCAGGTGCATTGGCGGCCGACGCGAAAACCGATCTGCCGATCGTCATCCTGTTTCCGGAAGTCGCTTTCGACAAGGCGACTTTTCTCGCCAGGGTGGATTCCATGGTGAAGAAATACGGCTACTGTTCGGTGGTGGTCTCGGAGGGCGTGAAAGGCGCGGACGGCAAGTTCCTCTCCGACCAGGGACTGCGCGACGCCTTCGGCCACGCACAGCTCGGCGGCGTTGCGTCGGTGGTCGCGAACATGGTCAGGGAAGGACTGAACCTGAAATTCCATTGGGGGGTGGCCGACTACCTGCAGCGTGCCGCCCGCCATATCGCCTCCGGCACCGACGTCGCGCAAGCCTACGCCGTAGGCAAGGTGGCGGTGGAGCTTGCGCTTAAGGGCCGCAACGCGGTCATGCCGACAATCGTGCGCAAATCGCAGAAGCCTTACAAATGGACGGTCGGCGTGGCCAAGTTGAAGGACGTGGCGAACAAGGAGAAGTTCATGCCGCGCGACTTCATCACCGCAGACGGCTTCCAGATCACGCAGAAATGCCGCGACTATCTGGCGCCGCTGATCCGTGGCGAGGATTTTCCGCCATTCAAGGACGGGCTTCCCGGCTACGTGATCCTCAAGAACGTCGCGGTACCGAAGAAACTGCCCGCTTTCAATCTCTGAATCCCGCCGCCCGCCCAAAACGCTCAATCTGCCGGGAGAAATCGGATAATATCGCGCGTCGACCTGCCGCCCCCTTCCCGAGTTTGCCGGCAGGAAGCGATGCAGCGTTCGTTTGTTCCAGGGTCAAGGGGCCGGCCCGTGATGCGGCCCTGAAAATATAAACAGACAAAGGGGAACTCATGTCTTCAGCACTGATCTTCGCGCTGGTGTGCGCGATCATCGGGATCATTTACGGTGCGATCTCGATCACGTGGATACTGGGCAGGCCTGC
>JBOIFZ010000183.1:0-3440 GCA_050741735.1 Burkholderiales bacterium | reverse complement strand
ATGTCGGGCTCGCGCACCGAGTTCTCGAAAAAATACGCGTACAAATCGTCCGACAGCGTGAAGGTCTTGTTGGACATGGCAGGCTTTATGCCTTAGATAGTCAGCAAGTTCGAGTTTGGGTCCGGCCGCGCAACCAGCCGGGACCGCGACGATCAGGTTAATAGGGAAACAGGAGCATAGACAAAGAAATGTGCCAACTGCTGGGAATGAACTGCAATGTTCCCACCGACATCTGCTTTTCGTTTCGGGGCTTCCATCAACGCGGCGGGCGTACCGGTGACCACGCCGACGGCTTCGGCGTGGCTTTCTTCGAAGGGCCCGGCTGCCGCATGTTCGTCGACGCCCGGCCGGCGGTTAACTCTCCGGTGGCCGAGCTGATCGCCAGCTACCCGATCCGCAGCCAGAACGTCATCGCGCATATCCGCAAGGCGACCAAGGGCGAAGTCGCGCTGGTCAACACCCATCCGTTCATGCGCGAACTGTGGGGGCGCTACTGGATCTTCGCCCACAACGGCACACTCGAGAATTTCCATCCGGAGTTTGGCAACCGCTACCGCCCGGTGGGCACGACCGACAGCGAGCAGGCGTTCTGCTACCTGCTGGACACGTTGCGCCTGCGCTACCCTGATGGACAGCCGCCGCTAGCCGAGCTGTACGGCACGCTGGCCACGCTGTCCGCCGAGATAGCCAGGCACGGCAGGTTCAATTACATCCTTTCCAACGGCGACTACCTGTTCGCACACTGCACCGACAATCTCACCTACGTGCTGCGCCATGCGCCGTTCGCGACGGCGCATCTGAAGGATCAGGACATCGAAGTGGATTTCAGCGAAGTCACCGCCCCGATGGACCGCATCGCGGTGATCGCCACCGAGCCGCTGACCGACAACGAGACCTGGGTGAGGTTTGCCCCCGGCCAGTTGCTGGCGTTCCACGACGGCGCGCCGCTCTCGCCTTAGCCGGCCCTCGGCTGGCGAAGGCGTTCGACGCAAAGAGCGCAAAGGGAACGGAAAGACTCAAAGAAAAGCTGAATATTAACGGGCGAGATTTCGGACGCTCGCATCGGCGGATGGTTGGAGTAGAAGACGCGGTAGGCAAAAACCAATCCCGAATCGGTTTTCTTTGCGTACCTTTGCGCCTTTGCGGTGAGATTCGGGGTTTGTGGTGTGATTTGCTCCCTCGGACGGCGTCACGATTCGGTGACCGCGATGGTCAGGGCGCGCGGCAGCCGTTCGCGCTGCCAGTTCTTGACTGCCCAATGCCACAGCCCCGCGACGCCCGCGCTGGCCAGTCCCGCGGGGGGCGGGAAGCCCAGGAATTGCAGCACGGGATCGAGGGTGGCAGCCGGATTGGACTGGTCCACCGCAGGCGCCCGCGTCTGCTTCGACAGCTTTTCTCCCGCGCCATTCACCGCCACCGGCAAGTGCAGATACGCCGGCGTCGGCAATCCGAGCAACTTCTGCAAATGGATTTGCCGCGGTGTCGAGGCAATGAGGTCGGCGCCGCGCACGACGTCGGTGACGCCTTGCTCGGCATCGTCCACGGCGCAGGCGAGGTGGTAGGCGAACACATGGTCCGCACGGTAAACCACGAAATCGCCGATTTCGGCCTGTAAAACCTGGCGCACGTGCCCCTGTAATCCGTCGTCGAATTCGACCACCGCTCCTTCGGTGCGTACCCGCAGTGCGCGCGCTTCGCGCCCCGCTGCCAGACCATTGCGGCAGGTGCCCGGGTATACCGCGCCTTCCACGCCGGCCAGGCCCGCATCGCTGATCTCCTTGCGGCTGCAGGCGCAGGGATACGTGCGGCCGGATTGCCGCAACTGATGCAGCGCCGCGTGGTAGGCGTCGTTGCGCAAGCTCTGGTACACCACCGTGCCATCCCAATGCATGCCGAATGCATCCAGGCAGCGCAGGATCGTGTCGGCGGCCCCGGGAAGGGTGCGCGGCGGATCGAGGTCATCGATACGCACCAGCCAGGTGCCTCCGCGCGACCTGGCGTCGAGGAAACTGCCCACCGCTGCCACCATCGAACCGAAGTGCAGCGGTCCCGAAGGCGTCGGCGCGAACCTCCCACGGTAGTGGGTGATCTCAGCGTGCATGCATATGGACGAACGAAATTTTCACCACAGAGACGCAGAGGCACGGAGAAATGCAGAATGAACAAGGAGATGAGCCATTGCTGTTTGTCTCCCAAACGACCCGTTTCGAAAGTTCTCCACTTTATGGGCCAGCTCTTTGCTTTCCTCTGTGCCTCTGTGTCTCTGTGGTTCAAGCCCTATTCGCCGCCGTAAGGCGAGCGTAAAAGACCGCGGCGGTGAAGAAGATAACCGACAGCACTATCTCCGCAAGCGCCAGCGCCTGGCTGGCGCCGTGCTCGCTCCAGGCGCGCACCACGCCCTCGGTGAAGTAGGCGAGGATCAGCATCGACGACCACTGGTAGGTATAGCGTTTCCCCCGCAGCACGCCGAACAGCGGCAACAGCAGCGGCAGCGCCTTGAAAGCCAGCGACGAACCGCCCGCGCGCAGCGGCGCCAGCCACAGTTCCCAGGCGAGGCACAGGAAGATCAGCGTCACCAGCGCGCCGCTGGACACGATCTGCAACAGGCGCGTCACACGCGGCTCGCCTTTGCAAGATTCACCAGTTGGGCGCGGGCCGCGCCCGCATCCTTCACTTCACCGTCGAAGTCGAAGCGCAGCACCTCTGCATCCGCGAGCACGTCGAAGCCGTCGCAGTCGATCCCGACCATCTGCGCGCTCTCCACGGTCCGCTCATGTACGTGCCGGCAATAGTCGCGCAGGTTGTGGGCGTGGTCGGCGTTCATGTGCGCAAGGATTTCACTTTCAGCTTCGGCGATCGCGAGCGGTGGCGAGACATAGCTTTTGCCCGGGATGGTATGGATGCTGCCGAAGCCCGCGATGTAGCGCAGCGACAGCGGCTCGAGGCGGAAGAAGCGGAAGCCGCCCATGCTCAGATAGCGTTCGCCTTCCGGAAAGTAGCGCAGGTAGCGCGCCGCTATCGCGGCGTCCTCGGTGGGTGCCAGATCGCCGATCAGCGTAACCCGCGCCTGCTCCTGCAACTCCGCACCCGAAGGCGCAACCAGGAAACTCACGCGCCGGTCGTGGTCGGCGTTCTGGGTGTGCTCGGCGAGGTGGCTGATCAGCACCACTGGACGGCCCTGCTGGTCGGTGCAGAAGGGCAGGGCGGAAGCGTATGGATAGCCGGGAAATTTCAACGACTGGGTGGCCAACACGCCGCTGCGAAAGTGGCGCACCCTCCTGCGCGCCTGCTGGCCACAATTCATTTCGAAAGTTTGAGCGCCACTTCGGCCAGCCGCGTCCCCAGCGCGATGCACAGCCGCCGCTCGGCTTCGCTGATCGGGTGGTCGGCATTGGCGCCGGCGAGATGACTGGCTCCGTAGGGCGTGCCGCCGCTGCGGG
>JBOIFZ010000182.1:0-1615 GCA_050741735.1 Burkholderiales bacterium | reverse complement strand
GCCGGCGATCGACGATCATGTCGATGGCGCCATGCTCAAGCAGGAACTCGGCGCGCTGAAAGCCCTCCGGCAAAGTCTGGCGCACGGTCTGTTCGATCACCCGCGGTCCGGCGAAACCGATCAACGCTCCGGGCTCGGCGATCACAACATCGCCGATCATGGCGAAGCTTGCCGACACGCCGCCCATGGTCGGATCGGTCAGCACCGAGATGAACGGCAATCTCGCCCTGGAAAGCTGGGTGAGCGCGGCGGTGGTCTTGGCCATCTGCATCAGCGACATCAGACCTTCCTGCATGCGCGCACCACCGCTCGCGGAAAAGCAGACGAAGGGCAGATTCTGTTCGCAACAGCTCTGCACACCGCGCACGAAGCGCTCGCCCACCACTGAGCCCATCGAGCCGCCCAGGAATCGGAACTCGAAGGCCGCGACCACCAGCGGCACGTTCTTGATCGAGCCCTGTACCACCACCAACGCGTCATCCTCTTGGGTTTCGGCCTTGGCCTGCTCGAGGCGTTCGGTATAGCGTTTGCTATCCACGAATTTGAGGAAGTCGATGGGCCCGACCTCCGCGCCGATTTCGAACTGGCCTTCCGGGTCGAGCGTGAGGTCGATGCGTTCGCGGGCGGTGAGTCGGTTGTGGTGGCCGCACTTGGGACAAACGTTGAGGTTCTTGTCCAGATCGGCGCGATACAGCACCGTCTCGCAGACCTCGCATTTGCTCCACAGCCCTTCCGGCACGCCCTTCTTGATGGCGCCGGCGCTGCGCTTGATCTTCGGTGGAAGCAGCTTCTGCAACCAGCTCATCCACGTCCCCCCGCGCCTTGACGAACCCGCAAGTGCGAGCGCGATTCAATTGCGCGTTCCGAAAACAGACTCACGCACCGTCCATGGCGCGACGGATGCCGCCAAGCAGCGTCGAAAGATTGCCGAGCACCTGGTCGGGGCCCGAGGATTCGATCTCCTGCACCAGACGGCTGCCGATCACCACCGCGTCGGAAATCGCGGCAATCGCCCTGGCAGTCTGCGCGTCGCGGATACCGAAGCCCACGCCGATGGGAAGCCGGATGTGCGAGCGGATCTGCGGAAGCCTGGCCGTGACCTGCTGCAGATCGAGGTGCGCGGCGCCGGTCACGCCTTTGAGCGACACGTAGTATATGTATCCCGTCGCCATGCGCCCGACCTGCTCCATGCGGCTGTCTTCCGATGTCGGCGCCAGCAGGAAAATGGAATCGATGCCGCGCGCCTTGAGCAGATCCACCAGCTGCCTGCTTTCCTCGGGCGGATAATCGACCACCAGCACCCCGTCCACACCTGCTGCCCGCGCGGCGTCTGCGAACGGAGCATAACCCATCGCCTCGATCGGATTGGCATAACCCATCAGCACGACCGGGCTTGTCCGATTGGTAGTGCGGAATTCGCCCACCATGCCGAGCACATGTTTCAGTCCCACGCCGTGCTTGAGCGCGCGCTCGCTGGAGCGCTGGATGGTCGGCCCGTCGGCCATCGGATCGGAAAAGGGCACGCCCAATTCGATGATGTCCGCGCCGGCGCCAACCAGCGCGTGCATGATCGGCACGGTCATCGTCGGATTGGGGTCCCCGGCAGTGACGAAGG